>QYQN01000053.1 GCA_007280895.1 Methylococcaceae bacterium | reverse complement strand
TAGCAATTGTGAG
Source organism: Methylococcaceae bacterium (assembly GCA_007280895.1). Classification (GTDB taxonomy): domain Bacteria; phylum Pseudomonadota; class Gammaproteobacteria; order Methylococcales; family Methylomonadaceae; genus Methylovulum. The sequence goes on along the minus strand of QYQN01000053.1, from coordinate 7,286 downwards.
TGAAGATGATGAAATTAAAAGTTTGGCAGGTGGTGTCGCGTTAGGAAATTACAAGTTAAGTTATAACAACCATTTAGGGTATCAAGCGGAAAAATAATTAGAACAAATCACTATGCGAACCTATACGAGCCAGTTGTAATTCATTTTGCTGTACCTGATAAATTAACAGTAAATCGGGTTTTATATGACATTCTCTAAACGCCGCCCAATTACCGATTAACTCATGGTCTTTATAGCGTGGTTCAAGTTTTTGTTCTTGTTCTAATTGAGAAATTACATCAAAAATCGCTTTTAAATCGGCTAACGGCAAATTTCTTAGCTTTTTAAAGTCCTTCTTAAATTGGCTGGCATAGATGATTTCAAGCATGGGGTAAATCTATGTCCAGTTCAGCAAACAAAGCACGGGTATTGGCTACTTTATGACCTTGCCCTTGTGCCAATTCTTGCATGGCTGCAATAGTCTCACTATTAGGCTGTTTAGCCTTCAGTTCAAACGGAATGCCACCATGATTGATAACCGCTTTGGCAAATAGTTTGATTGCTTGTGACGGGTTTAAGCCAATTTCAGCACAAATGTGGGTGAATTCTACCTTGAGGTCATGCTCAAGGCGGATAGTGATAATATCTGTTTTCATAATCTTATCAATTGTAGTTTATTTGATAGCAATTGTAATACATTCACTATCAAAAATTATTCTAAATATTATCATTCTTAAAATTTTAAACTAATATCTTGAATTAAAGTAAACTCAATATATACTATTTCCATCCTCTAGTTTTTCCCCATGTTCGTGAGGGGGGGGTCTGCTCCACAATTGTGGAGGTGTTTCTTAATAACTTGAGTTATTAACAAAAGGAATTGTTTTTTCCCCACGCCCGTGGGGGTGTTTCTGCGCGGTAATGCGGCTCAGTGAATATCTGCTTGTTTTCCCCACGACCGTGGGGGGTGTTTTTTGTAGAGACGTAACCTGTTTACGTCTCTACCTACCCAACTAAAAATTTTATTCAGGAATTTGCATGATAGAAAACCAATTTTCATTAATTGACTCGCCTTGGATTCCCATTGCCGATGTCGGCAGAGTAAGTTTAAGACAAATCTTCAGCCAATCAGATTACCGCGCATTAGGCGGCAATCCAGTACAAAAAATCGCTTTAATGAAGCTGCTTCTTGCTATTGCTCAAGCCGCTGCTACACCCCAAGATGATAATGATTGGAAAGATTTAGGCGCGGTAGGTTTAGCGCAAAAGTGCTTGGCTTATTTGGAAAAATGGCACGATAGCTTTTATTTATATGGTGAAAAACCTTTTTTACAAATGCCCGAAATTTCAAAAGCAGTAACACAAAGCATCGGTGCAGTTTTACCCGAAATCGCCACTGGTAACACCACAATTTTAAATGCCCTACAGATTGAAACTGAACTGAGTGATGCTGACAAAGCCTTGTTAATAGTGCAATTAATGGGTTTTGGTTTAGGCGGTAAAAAAACCGATAACTCAATCGTTTTATCAGCGGGTTATTCGGGGAAATCGAACGACAAAGGCAAAGCTTCTACAGGCAAAGCTGGGGCATCATTGGGTTTTATGGGATTTTTGCATAATTTTTTACAAGGTCAGTTTTTATTAGAAACCTTGTGGCTTAACCTATTTACTCAAGAACAAATTCAAAATTTACCTTATGCCAACGGCTTAGGTGTCGCGCCATGGGAAGATATGCCAAAAGGCGAACAATGCGAAACGGCGAAAGGATTACAAAATAGTCTCATGGGTCGGTTATTGCCATTGTCACGATTTTGTCTGCTGAACGATAAAGGTTTGCACTATTCCGAAGGCATTACCCATCTCGACTATAAATTTGGCATGATTGATCCCAGCGTGGCAATAAATCCAGCCACTAAACCTGCTAAAGTTTTATGGGTGGATACTGAACGCAGACCGTGGCGGTTTTTAACGGCGTTATTAAGTTTTATGGAAGCCAATAGTGGCGGTTTTGAATGTCATTATGTCAAACAGGGCTTACTCCGCGCCCGAAAAGTTGTACCACAATTTGGCTTATGGTCAGGCGGTTTGCGGGTCAGTAGCAACGCGGGCGAGCAATATGTTAGCGGTCAAGATGATTTTGTGGAGTCCTTAATATTTTTTGATAATGTTGATTTAGGTAAACCTTGGTACAACGCTTTAAAACTGGAAATGGCAGAACTCGACCAACTCGCCAAAATTGTTTACGGCGCGACGATGAGCTATTTCAAAAGCCAAAAAGTGGAAGGGAAAAGTCAGGCGGCTGCGGCAAGTAACCTGTTTTGGCAATTGTCTGAGCGTAAATTTCAAGATTTAGTCAACGCTTGCGATCAAGGCGAAGAACAAACCAACGCCTTACGCAAAAATTTTGCTCAATTCGCCAGTACCGCTTACAACACCCATTGTGCCAACGATACCGCTCGACAATTAAATGCGTGGGCAGAGAATTTACCGAATTTAAGCAAGTATTTGAAAAATGGAAAACAACCAGAGGCTAAGGCATGAGCGAAACAACCAAACCGAATAAAAGTGAGCAATTCGTTAAATTCATTATTGATTTAATTCAAAAAGACAATGGTGCTTCCGCCGCGCTAAAACGTGCGGACAATCCAGCGACTGAATATCAAAGTTGGGAATATCTAGCACGATTTATCGACATCGATAAAGACTATGAACGCCTACCCTATGCCACCATTGCATCCGCGCTGTCAAAAGCAAAAGCAGAACACAATGGTACGGTACGGATTGGTGAAGCCATTGCCCGTTGTTATGACGACGGCAAAGACAGTGAACAGGCTCAAGCTAAATTACGGCGTTTATTAGCCTGTGATTCAATTGAAGAAGTTTGTCGGGTATTACGCCCATTGTTCAGTTTGATTAATTCAAAAGCTGGTATTCAACTCAATTATGCTGATTTACTAAGTGATTTGTATTGGTTTAATGCCAATAGCCAACGGGCTAAAGCAAAATGGGCGCAAAACTTTTACCGTCATTATTCAATAGATGAGGTAAGTTCATGATTGCCATTGCTTTACATTTAAGCCGTGCCGATGTGAAAGCCTTAAAAATCACGGACGCTTATTCCTTACATCGTGTGGTTTATGATTTGTTTGATGACGTGCGTAGCATGGAAGAAAAATCAACCAGTGTTCCCAGTGGGATTTTATATGCGGATAAAGGTGGCGATTTTCATGGACGAAAAATTTTGATGCTATCAAATCGGCAACCAAATATTCCAGAACACGGCGAACTGTCCATTAAGAAAATTTCTGATAGTTTTTTGGATTATGAACACTATCGTTTTGAAGTGGTTATGAATCCCACTAAGCGTGAAAACCAAAGTCGTAAAATTATTGCCCTAAAAACCCGTGAAACCATTGCTGACTGGTTTATCGAAAAAGCAGCTCCATGGGGATTTGCAGTCAGTCCTGAACACTTAGAAGTTCGTGAGATTGAAGTCAAACGGTTTGAAAAAAAGAAAGGCGGACAAACCGTTACACAAGGACAAGCCAAACTTACAGGACGTTTAACGGTGACGGATAAAATCAAATTTGTGCAAAGTTTTCAAAATGGCATAGGACGTGGCAAGGCGTTTGGTTGTGGGCTTTTGCAAATTGTGCCTCTTTAATTTTCCCCACGCCCGTGGGGGTGTTTCTTTTTCATTTAACCAAGGATAAATTATGAATAATGTTTTTAAAGGTAAGATTATTGAATTTCACATTTTGCAATCGTTTCCCGTAAGCTGTTTAAACCGTGATGATGTGGGTAGCCCAAAATCAGCCACTGTTGGCGGCACAACCCGCGCTCGTGTTAGCTCACAATGTTGGAAAAGGCAAGTTAGATTGGCAATGCACGACTTAGGCATTATCCACGGTGCTAGAACTAAATTAATCTCTGAAATAGTGGCTAAAGTGTGCCGTACTAAAGGCGCGAGCGACGAACAAGCCAAAGCCTGTGGCGACAAAATCGAACAAATTTTCATCAAGAAAAAAGACGCAGCAAAACCTAAAAAAGCAAAAACCACTGACAATGTAGAAGAAACGGCAGAAGCAGAAGAAAAAAACCAAGAAAAAACCGACACACTGCTGTTCTTAAGTCCCAAAGAAATTGACATACTTGCCGAAGCCTTTGCAAAAGAAGACTTTAATCCCGATAAAGTCATCAAACAAACCGATGCCAAAAAACAGGCTAAAGAACTGGCGGCACTCATTGGCAACGTCAACGAAGCCGTTGATGCCTTAGACATTGTTTTATTTGGGCGCATGGTTGCCCAAGCCGCCGAACTCAATGTAGAAGCCGCTTGCTCCTTCTCTCACGCGATTTCCACCCACAAAGTCAGTAGCGAAGTGGAATTTTTTACCGCCATAGATGATAACAGCGAAGAACAAGGCTCTGCACACATGGGTAGCATCGAATTTTCCTCCGCCACCTACTATCGCTACATCAGCCTAAACCTAGGACAACTACACCAAACACTAGCAGGGCAGAATATGCCAGAAGCCATAGCAGCCTTCACCCAAGCCCTTTACACCGCAGTACCCGATGCCAGACAAACCACCATGTCAGGCGCGTCACGTTGGGATTATGCCAAAGTCTTTGTGCGTAAAGGGCAACGCCTACAAGCCCACTTTGAAACACCTGTTAAAAAAGAAAACAGCGGTGGTTTCTTACAACCAAGCATCACCGCCTTAAACGACTATTTAAAGCAAATGAAACATCAAGACGGCTCACTGTTTGGTGAAATAGAAGAATTCACCATCGGTAAAGATGAAAAGCACAATATTGATAGCTTAATAGCTGCGCTAAAAAAACACGTTGAGGTCTAATTATGACACGCTATCTATTGCTGTGGTTGCAAGCTCCACTGCAATCATGGGGGCATGATTCAAAATTCGGGCGGCGCGATACGCTGAACTTTCCAACTCGCTCAGGTGTGATGGGCTTACTCTGTTGTGCATTAGGTGCAGGTGGTGAGCAAAAAGAATTATTAGCTGAGTTCTTGCCACTTAAACAAACGGTTATTTCTTTCGTGCGCAGTAAAAACGAGCGAAAAACTGCCCGTGAACCATTATTACGCGATTTTCACATGGTTGGCAGTAAATATGATGACCGTGACCCTTGGCAAACTTTGTTAATTCCAAAAACCGCAGAAGGCAAAAAAGCCGTTGGTGGCGGGACCAAAATAACCTATCGCTATTATCTGCAAGATGCTTTTTTTGCGGTGATTTTAGAAGTGCCAAACGATAAAGCCGAACTGCTAACCCAAGCATTACAACAACCCGTTTGGGATTTGTGTTTAGGGCGTAAGTCTTGTGTACCAACCGACTTTGTTTTTCGAGGAGTGTTTGAAAGTCAACCAGATGCCATGGCTACTGCTTTAGACATTGCAAAAGAAAAAACATTGTTTGAAGATTTTCGCGTGTTGGAGGGAGGTGAGCATGACGGTGATGAGATTTTGACTTTAAATGACGTGCCTGTTTGTTTTGGTGAGCGGAAAGTTTATCGGGATCGCCGCGTAACACTGATAAATTCTTAAATTTTTGCTCTTTAACAATCTATTTTTCCCCACGTCCGTGGGGGTGTGTTTTTACATTTTGTTGGAGAAATAGCATGGTTGAAAATGTTGAGAAAGAGAAAACCGATGATAAAAACGATATTGTTAGGCTGATAATCAAAGTTACACGCGACACCCTGCCCCAAGTTAAAGACAAATACCCTTTTATTTATCTTGAACGAGGTCGTTTAGAAATAGATGATAGCTCGGTAAAATGGATTGATAGTGATGGTCATGTTATTCGACTTCCCATTGCAACAATTAACTGTGTGCTATTAGGGCCAGGAACAAGTGTCACCCACGAAGCGGTTAAAGTAATGGCGGCAGCAAATTGCTCGCTCTGTTGGGTGGGTGAAGATAGTTTATTTTTTTATGCAGCAGGTATTACACCCACTGCAAATACTCACAACTTCCGCAAGCAAATGTTACTGGCGGCGGATAAGAAAAAATCAGTTGAAGTCGCTCGACATTTTTTTGCACGACGTTTTCCTAAAGCAGAATTGGCAGGTAAAACGCTAAATGAAATGATGGGCATGGAAGGTTATCGAACGCGCGAGCTTTATGAACAAAAAGCACAGCAGTATAAAGTGGGATGGAAAGGGCGTGTTTATACTCAAGGTAAGTTTGAAATGAGCGATTTGACTAATCAAATTTTGACCTCCATGAATGCCGCACTTTATGGTATTTTAAGTTCGGCCGTTCACTCAATGGGCTATTCACCACATATTGGTTTTATTCACTCTGGCTCGCCATTACCCTTTGTTTATGACTTGGCGGATTTATACAAAGAAGAACTAAGTATTGATTTAGCTTTTTCCTTAACGTTGTCGATGGCTGGTAGTTACAATAAACATAAAGTATCTACTGAGTTTCGTAAAAGAGTGATTGAAATGGACTTACTAGCAAAAGTTGGTGCGGATATTGCGGAGCTTTTGGTCGGGTAAATATACTTATTTTGATGATTTTCTCTACAAACGTGGAGGATATTTTTAGGGCATAGGAGTATTTTATATGTTGGTTGTCATTGCTAATAATCTACCAGATGCTGTAAGAGGTAGAATGAAATTATGGTTTGTTGAACCACGTCCTAATGTATTTGTGTCAGGCATTAAAGATTCTGTGGCTCAAAAAGTAGTCGATTACCTTTACCAATATTGTCCACCAGATAGTGGTTTAATGATATTTCGGCGTATTTCCAAAGCGCCTTATTATGAAATTTATGGTATTGGTGATACAAAAAGAGACCTCATTGAGCTGTCAGGCTTAAAATTAGTGATAGAAAAAATTATTGAACCAGCAGTAAAAACATCGTAAACCATTGATTGAATAAAGTGTCTTCCCCACGCCCGTGGGGGTGTTTCTCGACTTAACAACACTCATGACACTAATGCGTTGTCTTCCCCACGCCCGTGGGGGTGTTTCTGTAATCGATTTTACAGGTCCGTGTATACCTGTGTCTTCCCCACGCCCGTGGGGGTGTTTCTCGTGAAAATACTCAACTAGACAGCTTGAATTTGTCTTCCCCACGCCCGTGGGGGTGTTTCTTTCTGCTTCAGTGAAAGTGTCACCACCGCTAGGTCTTCCCCACGCCCGTGGGGGTGTTTCCTTCTTGAAAGATCGTCACACTGTAATTGTAATGTCTTCCCCACGCCCGTGGGGGTGTTTCTAGCGCGCTGCGGCCTCAGCTAGAGCAAGCAAAGTCTTCCCCACGCCCGTG
>QYQN01000018.1 GCA_007280895.1 Methylococcaceae bacterium | reverse complement strand
TTACTGGGCGGTAAAACAATACGGTGTAAAATCTTTGGGTACACATAAAGAAAATTGTTCATCATGAATTTTGGCAAAATAGAGCCCTTGAGCAATGACTTTTTGCTGTAATTGTTGATTAGCATCGACAGCGGCAAGAATGCCATACAGTTTTTTATCAGCCAGTTCTGGAAATAACACAGGAAAATCACGGCATTGTTTTATTAATTGTTCAATGCCTTCTTCGCGTAGATGACTTTTAACTTCCACAATAAAGGCGGTATTAAGGTCACCATTTGCATACGCCAGCACATCTATTTCTTGCTCATTACCGTTTTTATCTCTTACGCGCACGCTAGGGTTAATTGTGGTCATACCAAATTGTTCGGACAAGATTTTGGTCATTGAAGGCAAGGCCAAGCCTTCAGTAAAGCTGCCAAATTTATTGGCAATACCGCCAATTTGCTTGCTTAGCTCTTTAATGACACGGTCTATTTCTTTGCGTGCAAGAGCAGCTTCGTCCGCCATCTTTTGTTGTATGCGCGCAGACTCTTCGGCTGTTTCTTTGCCTATACGAGCTGACTCTTCTACCATTTCTTTACGTGCAAGGACGGCTTCTTCTGCCATCTTTTGATGATTAATGGCTAAGCTGGCAACAAGGTCTTTTAAATCTTGATCGGTCATGGTGTCGATAAATCAATAAAAGTGAAAAAACAAACTAATAGTATAAGCTAAAGAGCAGCCTAACAAGCGTAAGTCTCTGCATAATAAGACGTTGATACTAAGTTTAATTATCCCTGTTTCAGCTGACTGCGTGCTGGGTAAAACTTAATGCTTTCAATAATACTGTTTCATCTGCACCTGGTTTACAGGCATGCTCACTCAAGTGCCGACGCCAAGCGCGTGCACCAGGCTGACCATGAAACAATCCTAAAATATGTCGTGTCACACTGTTTAATCGGACACCTTGACTCAGTTGTTCACATAGATAAGGCAGTAGCTGCAAAATTGTTTCTTCGCGGGTTGGTACAGACGTTTGCTTACCAAATACACACTGATCAACAGCAGCTAACACATAAGGATTTTGATAGGCCTCACGCCCCATCATGACGCCATCAAGATGGGTTAATAATGAATCTACCTGAGCTAAATCAGTAACGCCACCATTTAAAATAAACAGTAATTTAGGAAAATCGTTCTTAAGTTGAAAAACAATATCATAACGCAACGGTGGGACTTCACGATTTTGCTTGGGTGATAAGCCACTTAACCACGCTTTACGCGCATGAATAATAAAGGTGCCACACCCTGCCGCGGCTAAGGTCTTAATAAATGAGTGCAGCGCTGCATAGGAATCGTGCTCATCAATGCCAATTCGACATTTTGCGGTAATGGGCAGTGCTGTCGCATTAACCATCGCCTCGATACATACAGCTACTAACTCAGGCTCTGCCATTAAACACGCACCAAAACGCCCATTTTGTACACGCTCACTGGGGCAACCTAAATTTAAATTAACCTCATCGTAGCCATAGTCTTCAGCCATTTTACAACAGAGTGCCAGCTCTCGTGGATTGCTGCCCCCTAACTGTAAAACCAATGGATGTTCGCTAGGATGGTAGTTTAAAAAGCGATGGTGATCGCCATGGATTAATGCTCCTGTCGTGACCATTTCGGTATACAACAATGCCTGCTTAGAGAGTAAACGATGAAAAAAACGACAATGCCTATCTGTCCAATCTAGCATCGGCGCAACGCTAAACAAGTGTGCAGGTTTATTAGGGTTCATAGGGCTTCACAAGTAGTTATTATTGGTTAATAATGCTGTATTCGTCCCCACAGAGTCCCCATGATAATTTCATGGGGTCTGCAGAGAAGGCTTCCTGCCCTCCTGCTGACGCGCGGCAAACGGGCAGCACAACACGTTACAGCGTAACGTCAGTTATTCTTTAACATGCTGATTAAAAAACGCGTCAAACTCGTGCATAAATGTTGCCTCGTCAATGACGGTGACAGCCAATTCGTGCGCTTTTGCAATTTTAGAGCCCGCATCTTCACCAGCCAGAACGCAGTGCGTTTTTTTAGACACTGAACCCGCTACTTTTGCCCCTAAACGTTCTAGTAGCATTTTTATTTCATTACGTGGACGTGACAAGGTACCGGTGATAACCCAAGTCTGTCCTGCTAAGATTTTTTCTACGGAATGCTCAGTGGCTTCGTCCACCCAATGCACGCCCGCATTAAGAATGAGTTGAATAATCGCTTGATTATTGGCATTGGCAAAAAACGCAACACACTGTCTTGCCATAACAGGGCCGATGTCAGGTACGTGCAGAATTTCCTCGGCACTGGCTTGTTGTAAAGCCGTCAAGTTTTTAAAATAATGCGCTAACGTTTTGGCGCTTTCCTCACCAATTTCAGGAATGCCTAAGGCACTAATAAACGTGGCTAAACGCGTAGCTTTTGAGGCGTTAATCGCTGCAATCACATTTTGGGCACTTTTTTCACCGTAACCTTCTAATTCAGCAATATCATTAACTGCTAAGGTGTAGATATCTGCAATAGTGGTTAAGACCCCCTGAGCATGTAAAGCTTCCACTAGCTTACTTCCCAGATGATTGATATTCATGCATTTTCGTGAGGCATAATGGATGATGTGTTCAACCGCTTGGGCTGCACAACGTAACCCACCTGAGCACCGATAAGCAGCTTGACCGGCACTCCGTTCAATGACGGCCTGACAGACTGGGCAGTGCGTTGGCATACAGATTACCTGCCGTGGCTGACCGTGCTTGACCACACGCACAATTTTTGGAATGACATCGCCAGCGCGCTGAATCTCAACCTCATCGCCAAGACACACACCTAAACGTTCAATTTCATCCATATTATGTAATGTTGCACTACTAACGGTGACACCAGCAATAAATACTGGCGTTAAGCGCGCAACAGGCGTGATCACTCCAGTGCGTCCCACTTGAAAATCGACAGCGTCTAAACGGGTGTGTTGCAGTTGAGCGGGGAATTTTCTTGCCACCGCCCATTTTGGCGTGCGCGCATTAAATCCTAAGCTAGTTTGCTGTGCTAAATCGTCAATTTTATAAACAATGCCATCAATTTCCATAGGCAAGCTGTCGCGCACCTCAGCCATCAACTGATAATTATCTGTTAACGACTCAAGACTGGCTAATAAGGTTTGGCTATAAGGATTAGCTTTAAAGCCTAAGGTGGTTAAGTGAGCAATGATGTCAGAATGTTTAGTAAATACTTTAGTCCCTTGATACGCACCTAAACCATACGGGATAAACTGTAAGGCGCGCGCGGCAGCAATACTGGGATCCATTTGACGAACAGTGCCAGCGGCGGCATTTCTTGGATTAACAAACCGTCTTGTTGCGGTGTCTTCAGCCTGCGCATTTAAGGTAGCAAAAGCAGCTTTAGGCATAAAAACTTCACCACGTACCTCAATTATTTCAGGAGGTGTGGGCGTGAGTAAACGTAAAGGCACAGATTTGATGGTTTTAATAGTGTGTGTGACATCTTCGCCCACCAGCCCATCTCCACGGGTGACGGCGTAAGCTAAGACACCTTTTTGATAGACGATACTAATGGCTAAGCCATCTAATTTAGGCTCGCTAACTAAGCTTAGCGTCTCAGTTGTTTGGTCTAATTCTTGGGCGGCGCGGGCAAAAAATTGACAGGTTTCGGGTAATGAAAACGCATTGGCTAAAGAAAGCATTTTGATACGATGCTCAATTTTTTGAAAGCTGTCGAGGGCTTTACCGCCGACGCGTTGGGTGGGCGAAGCGGAGGTTACCCACGCAGGATAAAGCGCTTCTAAGGCACAGACTTCTTGCCAAAGCGCATCGTACTCGGCATCAGAGACGTCAGGGTTATCCAGCACATAATAGGCATGATCCCAACGATTAAGTAAGGCAAGTAAATGCTCATAATGCTGTTGACACGGCTTGTTAGACATAAGGGCTAGACCTGCTGGGAGAGTCGCGAATAGAAACAGACACCTAGCCAGCAGATGATTAACGCAGTGTATACATCATTTGCTGGATGGGTGTATTGAAAGGAAATAACGTTGTTTACTGATCACTACCTTTTTAAGTTAGTAGTTAAAAAGGAGTGTTAATGACGCTATCAGACAGCGTTTAAAAATCTATTAACAGGAGTAAAACCGCGTTAGCTCTTTTTTGTAAAGAGCTAACGCAATTAGACTCATTTTACTCACACACTTACTGATTAAATGCTTTGTTTTAACAATGAGATAGTCGCATTGGTTAAGGGCTTTCTTTCATGATCGATAATATTACCGTCTAATTCAAATGCCACTAAATTAACGGCTTCTAAGAAATCATTAAAGACTTTTTGCGCATCGTCCAAAATGCCAGGTTGCATAAAAAAGACCACACCTGGACAAAAGAATAAATCTAAATCAGTTTCTGGAAAGGTGCCTGGCTCAACTAGACACGCGGCACCAAAATCTACCATACGATTTTCATCAATTCGTTCATAGATTTTTAACTTGCCATAATCCATGTGAGCAATTAAAAAGGCATGACGTAAATCCATGCCATTAAAACCTTCTGGCGTTTTTGCAACGACGCTAAATTGAATGATTTCAGGCGCGACAAAGCGCGGTGCCTGCTCCTCTAGGTCATCGTCCTCAATAGTATGCGTAACCGAGGCAGCGGCTTGTTGTGGCTCGCCAAGATCCTGCTGAACAGGAGGCTCAGAGAGTTCAGCCTCTTTTACCGCCACCAGCTTATCGTTGTCCTGCGCATCGTCTTCGTTTTCATCTTCGTTATCATCTTCCTCATCGTCATCAGGACGTTGAGCTGAAAAGAAGCTCGCTGAGCCAAGTAAATTTTTATTTTTAAAGAAATGCCAGCCTAGCATTCCAACAACCACTAATAACCCAACTGCGATGATGACTACTCTTAAAAGTTCTTTATCCATTATATTTCCGCCAGACTAACTGCTTCTTCAATATCCACTGCAACCATACGAGAGACCCCAGGCTCTTTCATGGTTACGCCTGCTAACTGTTTTGCTATTTCCATTGTAACCTTGTTATGTGAAATATATAAAAATTGCACAGTGGCTGACATTTCTTCAACCATTTTTGAAAATCGCTCAACATTCGCGTCATCTAAAGGTGCATCCACTTCATCTAATAAACAAAACGGGGCTGGATTTAATTCAAAAATTGAAAACACCAGTGCTACGGCAGTTAAAGCTTTTTCACCTCCAGAAAGCAAATGGATTGAACTATTTTTCTTGCCTGGAGGTCGCGCAATAATCGTAACGCCAGGCTCAGCGCTTGCTTGCGCCTGACTCTCTTGTCCTGCACCCAAAACGTGTTGCCCAGCCACTGTTTGCATAGTCGATGCTTTATCATCATGAGTAAGCGTTAAATAGGCTTGTCCACCACCAAATAGTTTAGGAAACTTTTCTTGCAAACCGCTGTTTATTTTATCGAATGTTTCTTTAAAACGTAACCTGCTTTCTTTATCAATTTTAGTAATAGCCTGATCTAAGGTCGCCAAGGCCAAAACTAAATCAGCATGCTGATCATTTAAAAACTTCATCCGCTCACTTTGTGCCTGATAATCATCGATTGCGGTTAAGTTTATCGCCCCTAAGCGTTCTATTTGTTCAGCAAGCTGTTCAATATTTTTTTTCCATGCCGCATCGTCAGCATTGTTGGGTAAGGTACTTAAGACCGATTCAGGTTCGGCATTAATTTCTTTTAACTGTTCATTAATCGTTTGTTGACGCACTTTAGCTTCTTGCCATTCAAAACGCAGTGTATCCAAGGCTTCCTTGCGGCTAATTAACTCACGTTGCAAACGTACCTGCTCCTCTTGCTGCGTGGCAAGCTGTTGTTCACTGCTCTGCTGCTGTTCACGCTGCGTTTTTAATAGCGATTCCACCTCATTTTTTTGTTGGACAACAGCACTGAGCGCCATTTTTTCTTCAGCTAACGGTGCCATACTTTGCTGAATACGCCTCTGTAACAATGAAAGTTGTTCTTCTGCCTGACTGACTTGGGAGCGTAAACGAGTAATCTGTTTACTGGTAGCCTGTTCCAAGGCACGTAAATTTGCACAAGCGGTGTGCCCATGATTGACCTGCTGACGACAGCTATCTACTGTGTGCTCGGCATGCTGCAAGCCTAATTGCAGCTGTTCTTGTTGCGTTTCTAAGAGCACTTTTTGCTGACCTTGTTCGGCGAGCTGTGCGCGGGCCTCAGTGACCAACCCCCGCGCCCGTGCTAACGTCTCGTTGTGTTCCGTCAACTCCTCAACAATCTCCTCAAGTTCAGCACTGATTTGCTCCCAGCGTCGTTGTTGTTGCTCCATTTTTGCCGATTGCACGCTAAACTGAGTGGTCTTTTGCGATAACTCAGAGCCCAAGCGATTATGCTGCTGCTGCACCTGCTCACGATCTGCTTCAGCCAATTTTAACGCACCTTCAGCGTCATCAATGGCCTCGGTTAAGGTGTCAATGTGCATTAATACTAATTCATGCTGTGCTTTCAACTCACGCAGTTGTTTTTCACGTTGTAACACGCCCGTTTTATGATCCTTTGCCCGACTTATTTTCAGCCAATGCGCATTTAACCACGTGCCATCTGGCGTAATCACAGATTCCTCTGCCGTTAACTGAGCCAGTAATTGCCAAGCACAGGATACCGACTCAGCACAGCGCACCTTAGCTAGCCATTGCCGCACAGGTTCAGGCGCGGTCACTTTATCAGCTAAACTGAGCCCCTCAGATAACATAGCCGTTGGCGGCGGCGTAGTGGCTGGCATCAATAACACTAAGGAATGTTCGACTAATTGCGCTATCGTGTCGCTTGCTTTGTGTAAATCCTCAACCCAAACCGCTTCAAGATATTGATGTAAAACCACCTCAACCGCCACTTCCCACGGCGCTTCAACGTCTAATAATTCGGCTAAACGTGGGCTGTGCGCTAAACCAGCCTGAGTTAACCACGCCTGTAAAGCATGATTATCTTTACCCATCGCGTGTTGCTGCAACAAGCTCAAGGCAGTCATTTCACCATTAATGGTATGCAGTGAAGAGCGATAGTGATGCACGTTATCCTGAAACTGTTTAATGCGATGACGATGGTTTGCACTATGTGTCTGCAAGTCATTCAAGCGTTGCTGCAAGCTCTCGCGCTGCGTCTCTAACAACTCAATGCCTTCGTCTAAGGCAGCAATATCACTATGCAATTGGTCGGTTGATAACGTATCGCGTTCAGCTTGCAATTTATCTATGCGTAGTTGCAACAAGCGAGTTTGATTTTCTAATTGCACAGTTTTAACCCGTTGCACTTCCTGTTGCTCGTTATAACGTGCAGATTCTGTACGATAAGTGTCCCAATGTTGCTGCCAAGTCGCGCGTTGTTGTTGGCTAAGGTGCAGAGCGGTCACAGCCTGCTCTTGTGCCGTTAATGCCACGGCTAAAGCGGTTTCAGCGGCTAAAAAATCTGCGTTGATCAGATCAACACTGGCTAGTTCCTGGGTGAGTTCACTGACTAATTGCGTGTGCTGCTGCTGAGTGCCCGCTAAGTGTGAAGAGGCTTCTTGATAATTACTTTCATTATGCTTAATCGCCTGCTCCAACGACGTCACTTCAGCGGCAACAGCATAATACTGACCCTGCAAAGCATTTAACTGTACCTGAGCCGCTTTATAAGCAACTAAGGCCTGCTCATTATTTTTTTCAGCGTCATGAACAGCAAGAAACACGCGATTATGTTCATCTGCGGCAGCCTGTAATTGCGTTTCTAAAATATGAGTGGTGTGTTGATACGTCTGCCAACGCAGCACCAATAGTTCCACTTTATAGTGCCGTTCTTGTTGCTTGAGTGCCGTGTACTTTTCAGCTTTCTCTGCTTGTTTTTGCAAACTTTTAAGCTGACGCTCAACCTCTTCGCGCACATCATCTAAACGTGCTAAGTTTTCGCGGGTGTTACGCATACGCATTTCTGTTTCACTGCGGCGTTCTTTATATTTAGAAACGCCCGCAGCTTCCTCAATAAACACACGCAGCTCATCTGGCTTGGCTTCCACCATTCTGGAAATAGTACCTTGCTCGATAATGGCGTAGCTTCGTGAGCCTAAGCCCGTCCCTAAAAATAAATCGGTAATATCTTTGCGGCGACAGCGCGAGCCATTAAGCATAAATAAAGACTGCCCCTCACGATTGACTTGCCGTTTAATCGCCAGCGTATCGTAGTGTGCATATTCACCGCCAAAGGTGCTGGAGGAATTATTAAAAACCAATTCAACTGAAGCAGTGCTAACGGGCTTACGCCCAGAAGAACCATTAAAAATCACATCCGCCATACTACCGCCACGCAAATGCTTGGCAGAGCTTTCGCCCATTACCCAACGCACGGCATCGATAATATTAGACTTGCCACAGCCATTAGGGCCAACAATAGCCGTTAAATTACCATTAATAGGAATGACCGTAGGATCAACAAAAGATTTAAAACCAGCTAGCTTAATTTTTTCCAGCTTCATGAAAACAAACGAATAGAGGTAAATTGAGGAAAAGAATGTTTAATATAGCGTAGGCGTGATGAAAGCGCACTTTCAAAAATCATAAAAGGGGAGAGGGGAGAGGGGAAGTGCAGAGGTCGCACTAGGCGCTAGCCGTATTGCAAGGCTTGGGGTGGTTCAGCACTTAGTGCTACAGCGTGCGCTGCCAGGTAAAACACATGGCAGCATACGTTCATAGTTTCTAGCCCTTTAAATCACCATAAAATCAGCCGCCGTTAAGGCTAGATTTTTCCCAAGCACCGCTATTTGCAGCGCAATACCTGCACCTGACGCATCAGCATCGTACAGCAGCACGCCTTGTTTGGCATCGTAAAGCACATAATCATTTTTATCCAACGCCTGAGCGCCCAACGCCAATTGGGTTTCTGGCAACGCCCCCACGCGCAATTGGCTAAACAAACGATGATCTAAACTCAGCCCATCGTCACTGGGTTTAAAGTCGAGGATTTTATCAGGCAGCGCACTGATTTCAGCCTCCAACACAAACTGATCCTTACCTTTGCCGCCCGTTAAAGTGTCCGTGCCCGCGCCACCTTGCACCGTATCATTAGCCACGCCGCCGTTTAGCACATCATTGCCTGCACCGCCGTTTAACACATCTTCGCCATAAGAGCCTGTTAAAGTATTGCTGCCATCATTGCCAGTTAACAGGTTGTCACTACGGTTACCAGTAAGATTGCTGGGGCTGGTGCCTGGGGCAATCGCGCCTTGCTCAATGCCTTTGGGCAACGTGTAACGAGTGAGTTGATACGGAATAATAATGGTGTCCACATCCGTGCTCAGACCTTGATCATTAAC
>QYQN01000129.1 GCA_007280895.1 Methylococcaceae bacterium | reverse complement strand
TTGAGGATTATCACTGTCGCCAATAAACACAGGAATGACAATTACCCCATGGCTTTTATTATCACTTTTTCGAATTGCCCGCCCCACCGCTTGCACAATATCAACCTGGCTTTTGCGCGGGTCAATAAAAGCAACGCCGTCCAAAGCGGACACATCAACCCCTTCTGACAGACACCGTGCATTAGCCAGTAAGCCTCTTTCGGCACCGTAAAGCGTTTTCAACTGTTTAATTTTTGTGCTTCTTTTGCCAGCATTCATTATGCCAGAGACATAATCAGTCACCATCACGCCGGAAGGTTTATGTTCTGCATCTACCCAATTGAGCACATTTAAGTAGCCGCTGGCAAATTCTTGTGCTCGCTTTACCCGGCCATGAAAACTAATGACTCTTTTTAAATCATGATCTCGCATCACTTTCATCAAGCCGATGTAAGCCGCAAAGGTTTGGGCATCGGCTTCAATACCCGTATCGGTTTGAAGAAATTCACGCTGATCAATCCATGCTTTTATCATCGGGTTATCGACACCGACAATAATCACTTTGTATTCAGTTAAAAGCTCTCGTTCAATAGCAGTACCGAAATTTAAACGATGCAGAACCCGTCCAAAAACCTGTTCATCATCCATGCAGGCAATTTCAACGCCTCTGCCTTCGGCGGCGATTTTTACTGCAGTAGAAAATACTCTCGGTGTAGCGGTCATGAATAATCTTTTTCTTGCCCTTATTTTTGCTTCATCCAACACGCAAGAAAAATCGTTTGAGACTTTACCTGCACAACGGTGAGCTTCATCGGCAAAAACGATATCAAAAGCGGGAATATCTGGATTTTCTTGGGCTTTGGCAATCTGCGGCGACGATTGATAGGTGGAGAAAATGACTTTATTGCCGGAAGTCAGTAGAAATTGTTCAATCTCTTCATGACGAGTGGTGACAGGGAAACCAAGATCTAAGGTATGAGAAATCGCCTCATCTTCTTCTTTACTGACTGAGGCATCAGAACAAACACAAAGAAAGCTGAAGTCTTCATTTTTAGCAAAACACCATTCTTTAAGGGTCTGAGAAAGTAAACCCAGCGAAGGTAAAAGTACCAAGGTGTTTTGTGATGCTAAGGCTTCTTTTATCCATAGCGAGGTGAAGGTTTTGCCTGTTCCGCAACACATAATGAGTTGACCTTTATCATCGGTCGCTAAGTTTTCAATTACCGTGTTTATGGCTTCGGTTTGGTGTGGTCTTGGAGTCGGCTTTGCTATTTGTTGAACCTGAGTTAGATTTTCAGGATCAACAGGAAACTCAATATTAGAATCCTCTAAATGAGCTAAAAGAACACAAACTGTTGGTTTTTCTTGGGCTTTGATGACTTGTTCTGCACCACCACCTAACTGGTTCGTAGTGGCAACCAGAATGCGCCCAGCTATTTCTTTACGATTGGATTCTGACAGAAATGAATCTATATCGGCTTTCTTTAAGGAATAGTCAGGATGATAGCATTTAGACTGAACCGCCCAATGCGTGCCATCTTTGAATAAACAAACGAGGTCAATCCCTCTATCTCTTGCCCACTTTGCAGGATAATCGTTCCATAACCATACTTTATCAATTTTAGCTTGCCATTCTGGATCATTCTCCAAAAACCATTTAGTGATTCTTTCAAATTGCTCACCCTTTTTATTAGAGTCAGCAGAAAGTGAATTAAACAGGTGATTAAAGGAACTCATGAAATAATATAATACAATAGGATAATGAATTGAAGTGGACGCCATTGTAGCCGAGTAGACCGGAATAAGCATTTACTATACGCGCCAAATAACACCATAACTTTTGATTTAACTGAAACACAAAAAACCATAAGAGATAGCTCATGAATGATAGCTACTCATAATGTTATGTAATTTTTGGGCGCAGTAGCAAGTAGCCGCGATGTAACGCAGTGGAATCGAGGAAATCATTGCCCAAAACCTCGATCCCGTGTTACTTCATCGAAACTCAACAAGTTGCGTGTTGCGTTGGGGTCGTTATCACTCACCCCAACTTACGGGCTGACGAAATAAACCTGATCGAAAAAACCAAGACATGAAAGCCAACCGCTTGTTATTTCTCCAAGTTGGTTGATTTTGCAATAATCCCTAAATGGGATATAGTTTAAACATGCACATTATTTCCCATACCAAGATTATAGAAGCGCAAAAAGCACATCCGGATTGTAGAACTGCTTTAGAACAATGGTATCGGCTAACTAAGCGGGTCGCCTGGGAAAACTATTCCGATGTGAAAGGGTGTTTCCCATCTGTTGACAAAATAGGCGATAAATTTGTGTTTGATATAGGCGACAACAAACTTCGGTTGATTGCTGCAATCCACTTCAACACCAAAAAGGTTTTTGTACGCATTGTGCTTACCCACAAACAATATGATAAAGGTGATTGGAAATGAACACACGATTAAGCACGGCATTAATGCATTGGAATTATATAGCGCCCCTGCTAACACCCCCATCGACTGAGGGTGAATATCAAGCACTTGTTGAATCACTTGATGCACTACTGGATTCAGGCGCCGCTGACGAAGTGCATCCGTTGGCTGGGTTGGCTGGGTTGGTCGGTGATTTAGTATCAGCCTATGAGCAAAAACACTATCCAATGCCTACAGAAATGAATGGCATTGAAGCGCTCTGTTTTTTTATGGAGCGCGATAACTTGCGTCAACAAGATTTACCGGAAATAGGCAATCAAGCCAAGGTATCAGAAATACTATCTGGCCGCCGTGCTATTAATCTACGCCAAGCAAAAGCCTTATCAGAACGATTTGGTGTTTCCTTAGCTTTGTTTGCCTAATAGCCAAGCCCAGTAGTTTGGGGTGAAGCAACGCGAACCCCAACAAGTTGGGTGTTGCGTTGGGGTTCGTTATCACTTACCCCAACCTACGGGCTAGTCATTCAGCGTCGTGATAGTTAATCGATTTCATCAGCTAAAAACAACATGCCTTAAGCTATTTTATTGCGTCGCTATGGTAAAACCCCTATCCACCGTGATATTGATTCAACTCCAGCAAGTAGTCTCGATGAAACGCAGTGCTGCGAGGCAAGCGATGCGAAATTAATGCAACTCAAGGGTACTTATAGACAGCCAACATAATAATAATTGTTAAGCGTTAATTAACGACTTACAATAACTAATGATAAAAAGTTTCTCTCACAAAGGTTTGAAGGCTTTCTTTGAAACAGGTAATAAAGCAGGTATTCAGGCTCAGCATGAGCAAAAGTTACGCTTGCAACTGGTTTCGCTAGATAACGCTAAATCAAAAAATGATGTCAATGTCCCATCATGGCAGTTGCACGAACTTAAAGGTGATTTGAGAGGGCATTATTCAATCGCTGTGAACGGAAACTGGCGCTTAACATTCAGATTTGAAGGTGAGGATATTATCTTGCTGGATTATCAAGATTATCATTAGGAAATAAATATGGCCATGCACAATCCTCCACATCCAGGGCTCATTCTGCGCGAATGGATACCTGAGTCTATGTCTATAACGACTGCCGCAGGCGAATTAAAAGTTTCAAGAGTGACCTTATCTAAGATTCTCAATGGTAACAGCAATATTAGTGCTGATATGGCAATAAGATTATCGCTATGGTTAGGAACTTCAGCTGAGTTTTGGTTAGGTATGCAAGTTAAGTATGATTTGTGGCAGGCTGAGCAAAAAGGTTGTCCAGCTATAAAACGAATTGCTGCTTAAAAATGAAAAAGCCTATCAATCTTAGACAAGCATAAGCCTTATCAGAGCGAGTTAACGTAGCTTTGACTTTGTTTGTCGATTAACTAAACCTTTAATTGCACTGAAATATGACTATAACTATTAATATAAACACCATTCGTCAACGTGCCAGCGCATTCTCTAAGGCATTTGAGGGCGTTACCTCAGAAAAAAGGCGCGATCAAGATTTTATGCGCGGTTTTTGTAATATATTTGGTATTAATCAAAACCGTATTGATTGGCAATATCCACTTAAAGAGCTGAACAAAGCAACTAATAAATCGAGCACTACTTGGGCTGATGGCGTTTTACGCGGTACGTTACTGATAGAGATGAAATCAGCTGGAAAAGATATGGATGAAGCCTACCTTCAAGCCAGCGGTTACGTGAGCTTGATGAAAGAAAAAGATTTGCCAGATTATATTCTAGTCAGTGATTTTGCCAACTTGCATTTATACAATCGCCTAACAGGGGCGCCTCGTATTGAACTTAAACTGGCCGACTTAGCGCAACGAATAGAACCGTTTCTGTTTTTGGCAAATTATGAAACCATCGCCATTGAACAGCAAGTGCATATCAACAAAGAAGCCGCCGAAACCATGGCCAAGTTGCATGATGCGCTTAAAGCCACCGGTTACAACGGTAAAGATTTGGAAACCTATCTGGTGCGTTTGTTGTTTTGTCTGTTTGCGGAAGACACCGGCTTGTTTGGCGAGAATGGTCTGTTTCTGGATTACCTGATTAACCATACACACGAAGATGGTTCTGATTTACATCACAGCTTGATGTCCTTGTTTGATACCTTAAACAAGCCGGATGATAGTTTTCTTCAAGACTATCCCAATTACTCAGGCGCTAAACGCTTAAAAAATATTCCCGAACATCGAGCCAAGTTTCCTTATATTAACGGCCAACTTTTTGCAGGCGCCTTGGCCGAATGTTGTTTTGATGAAGCCGCCAGAAAAACCCTGATTGACT
Source organism: Methylococcaceae bacterium (assembly GCA_007280895.1). Taxonomy (GTDB): domain Bacteria; phylum Pseudomonadota; class Gammaproteobacteria; order Methylococcales; family Methylomonadaceae; genus Methylovulum. The sequence continues at coordinate 1,860 of QYQN01000129.1, read as the reverse complement.
GCGCCAACTTGGATTGGAGTAATATCAGTCCGGCTATTTTCGGTTCTTTGTTTCAAGCCATCATGCACTTTGAGGACGAAGCCGCAGCCGCCAAAAGTAAAAAACGCCGTGAGTTTGGCGCTCATTACACCAGTGAAGAAAATATTCTTAAAGTGATCAATCCATTATTTATGGATGACTTGCGCAAGGAATTTGCAAAGTGCGGTACAACATCCGCCAAGTTAGGCGCGTTTCATAATCGTTTGGCAGCCCTTAATTTTTTCGATCCGGCTTGTGGTTGCGGAAACTTTTTGGTTATTGCTTACCGGGAATTACGGTTGTTGGAGCTGGAGGTTATTCAAAAGCTGTTTGGCAACAACCTGACCGCTCAGCTGGATGTTGATACGCTTATCCGTTGCAATGTCGATCAATTTCACGGTATCGAAATAGACGACAGCGCCGCACAAATTGCCACAGTCGCCTTATGGCTGACCGACCATCAAATGAATACCAAGGTGCAAAGTCTCGGACTTTATTACCACCGCATTCCCTTGGTAAAAAAAGCCAACATCGTTTGCGCCAATGCCTTGCGTATTGATTGGAATGACGTGATTCCGGCTGAAAAGTGCAGTTTTGTGATGGGTAATCCGCCTTTTTTAGGTAAAAAAGAGCAATCTCTTGAGCAGAAAGCTGATCTTGCACCCTTATTCAAATCAATTAAAGGTTCTGGTGTGCTTGATTATGTAACAGCTTGGTACGTCAAAGCGACTGCTTATGTCCAAACCAACCCAAACGTACCGGTTGCATTTGTTTCCACCAATAGTATTTGTCAGGGTGAACAAGTAGGTCTTTTGTGGAGCTATTTGCTTTCACAAAGAGTAAAAATTCACTTTGCTCATCGTACCTTTCGTTGGAGTAATGAAGGTAAAGGCGTTGCCGCTGTGCATTGTGTCATTATTGGATTCGGCTTAAAAGAACCGACAAATTATCGACTATTTGATTATGAAGACAATAAAGGTGAGCCGACTGAAATAAAAGCCACTCAAATTAATCCGTATTTAGTTAATGCGCCTAGCGTAATTATTGAGAATCGCAAAAGTTCTATAAATAATGCGCCAGAATTGTCTTATGGTAGCTTTGCTTTGGATTCTGGGCATTACACACTAATAAAATCAGAAGTTGATGAAATTCTTAGCGCATACCCAAACGCAGAAAAATACATTCGTCGATTTATCGGAGGAGTGGAATTACTTCACAATAAAGATCGTTATTGTTTATGGCTTTTAGATGCAAAACCTGCTGATATTTTGGCTATACAACCAATTAAAACAAGGGTTGAATTAGTGCAAAAGTGGCGCAAAACTAGCCAACGTAAAACGACCTACGAACTTTCAGCCACACCAACAATTTTTGCAGAAATTAGACAGCCAAAAACTAGTTACTTAGCGTTTCCAACAACTTCATCGGAAAACAGGTACTACTTACCAATAGCTTTTCTTTCGTCTGATGTTATTGCATCTAATCAAATTTATGTACTTCCAAACGCTACGCCTTACCATTTTGGCGTTTTAACGTCATCAATGCACAATGCTTGGATGAGGGCGGTTTGTGGAAGATTAGAAAGTCGTTATCGCTATTCAGCAAGCATTGTTTATAACAATTTCCCATGGGCAACGCCTGATACTAAACAAATAAAAGTGATTGAGGAAAAAGCCCAAGCGGTTTTGGATACACGCGCAGAACATAAAGCCTCAACGCTGGCAGATTTATATAATCCCTTAACCATGCCGCCGAATCTGGTTAAAGCCCACAACGCACTCGATAAAGCCGTCGATACCGCCTACGGTTACAAAGGCGGCAAAGACGATGCTGCACGCGTCG
>QYQN01000009.1 GCA_007280895.1 Methylococcaceae bacterium | reverse complement strand
TCGTTGGCAACAGCGGCATCATTTACTATTGGCTTGTGGGGCGACATGCCTTATGCAAAAAATAATGATGGTTTGAAAGGCGGCGAAAAAATGACTCGTTTAGTTGAGAGCATGAATGCGGCTAAACTTGCTTTTACTGTGTTTGATGGCGATACCAAAGACGGAAGTTCTTTATGTACTGACGATGAAATAGGCGCTTCAACAATTGCGTTATTTAATGCTGTTAAAGCACCCACTGTCTATGCGTTAGGCGATAACGAGTGGACTGATTGTCATCGTACCAATAACGGTAGTTACAATCCGTTAGAGCGTCTTGATTATTTACGCCAAACTATGTTTTCTGACAATGTGAGTTATGGTCAAAGTAAAATAAAATTAGATCGCCAAGGTCCTGCAAAAGGTCTTTACTCTGAAAACTCACGTTGGTTTAAAGGTAATGTTGCTTTTTTAACGTTAAACATTCCAGGCAGTAACAATAATAAAATTAATGAAGGTGAATGTTTAGGTTCAAAAACTTTACGTACTGATGCAGATTGTGCAGCGGCAAACGCAGAATATGTAGCGCGTGATGCGGCAAACATAAGCTTCTTACGTGAAACTTTTGCTTTAGCTAAAGAACGTAAATCACCAGGTTTGATGGTTGTGATCCAAGCTGATGTTATGTTTGATTTGCCAGAAACTGAAGACGTTAATGAAAGAACATCAGTAGTTGAAGGCTTGCCTTCACACGATGGTTATGATGCATTTATCGCGGCATTAACTGAAGAAACCAATGCTTTTGAAGGTCAGGTCGTGTTAGTTCACGGTGACACGCATTTCTTTAAAGTTGATAAACCTTTAAATACGCAAGCAGATTTGATTAAAAACTTCACTCGTGTTGAAACATTTGGTAGCCCAAATGTGCATTGGGTTAAAGTGAATGTTAATTCAAAAAATGCAAACGTATTTACGTTCCAACCAATGATAGTTCCTGGTAACTAAGATTGGTGATGGGTTAAGGGGGCGTGTGTCACATGCTCCCTTAGCTTTTAGTGTTGTTAATAAGTTTCAAGCCTGGCGGTAACGCCTCACCAAACAGTTGTTTTTCTTCTTTTTCATCTAATTCTTTAAGTTCTTCTACCAACGCAACCCACGCGAGCGGTGTTTTACTTAGTTTAAGTTTTGTGATGATATGTTCGCGTAATGTGCTGTCAATATCCCTTGCCCTATCACCACTCATTCTTGCTATAAGCGTGGCGGCAAAGCCAATATGCGGAGCTTTTCTCCAATCTTCTTTAAGCATAATGCTTAACCATTCACTGACGACACTTGGGTCAATGACATTATGCTGGCTACCATGAAAAGGCACTCTGACACCAATACGTCCAACCGCCCACCACGTTTGTGCTGGTTCAGTGCTTTTTTCTAAACGTTGTAATAACCAGGTGCCTAATTGGATTTTTTTAGCTGCTGGGAGTCGCTCTAAAACAGCGGCAAGTCTGACAATGTCTTCATAGCTGCGTACTTTAAGTTGCTTGGCTATGCCAGGTTGGCGTGCTGTGGCGGGGTTAATATAATCAGCAATGTCTACAAAAAGAGCTTCTTGTGCCTGTTCATTTAAACCGCCAGCAATACGTCGCCATAGCGTCCACCATTCGGTCCAATTTTGTGTTTCATTTACAAATTGAATACCCAGTGCGTATCTTTGCCAAAGTTGCGTAACACGCCAATCGTCGAGAGGATAACCAAAACCAGGGCGCATGCAAAAGCCAATTAAACTAAGCCAGGTACGCTCATGGTGAGCCGTTCGGCGTTGATATTTTGCACCATCTATTAACAGCCCAAAGAGCATTCTTAACAATGGAATGTCCCACTCGTGGCGAGATTTTCCTAGTAGTTTTTCAAGTTCAGTGCGTAGGTTTTTGACTGCATTTGGGTCGGCTTGTTTAGATTTAGCACCGTAGACCATGAGGATTTTTTGTTCTAGTTTGTGCAAGGTTTCTGTATTGATAGGCAGTTCAGAGTCACTGTGGGAGGTGGCTGATTTAGCTCTAATTTGAAACTCAACATCCCAGCGTTGTTGGCTGTTGTCTATCGCAACACACTGAATTTTAAGTGTGCCTAATTCTGTTTGGGTGACAGCTAAATGTACGATCACTTCATTGCTTGCCGTGGTGGTTTGATGCGCTAAGGCAACGGCAAGCGGAGGCAATAAGTGGAAGTGGTCGGTTATGGCAATAATATCGCCTGCGCTGTACAAGGTGTCGCTGGAAATTGAGGCCAAATGGAAGCGCACAGGACTGCCTAAGCGAAGCAAAAATTGGTGGTGTTGTAAAATAATTTCATGACCTTCTTCACTGCCTTTTGGAAGAATGCAGACGCCATGTTGATCGGTGTAGTCCGTCGCAATTAATAAAAAATAGCTGCGTGCAGAGCCGCCGCCAATTTTCAAGGATTTTTCTCGTCTAGCGATGGCATAACTGACCGCGCCAAAGGCAACTGCTAATTCTGGATGGTTATTTTCTAAGACGATGGGCGCCTGTTTTTGCCACGAGTGCATTAATTCAACCAGCCTTTGGCTAATGGGTTGACTGCGAAAAACCCCGCCATTTAATAATAAGGCATCGGGAATAAAGCCTTGTTCTGCTAAGGCTTCTTGTGCGGCATTTTTGTGCTGAGTTAAAAAGGCGGCGATGTGTTTGCTGATCGCAGGTTCGTGTGCGTAAGGTAAGCCAAACTCAACAATGCCACTGCGTTTTTTATCTGGCAGATCATTAATGCTGGTTAACGGAAAGAAGCCATCTAAGGCAATGTGATTAACTTCAGCCTTGGTTAATTCAACTGAGCGCGTATTGCCAATTAATTTTGCGCCACCACCAAGTAGGGTGACTTTGGCTGTGTCGGGCCCCTTTGTGGCGAGTAAGATTTCTTTGGCTTGACGGCATTGCTCAAGTAATTGTGAAAATTCGGCGGCGGATAAGCGTTTGTCGGAGGTTTTGAGGCGACTTTCAGCTAAATGCGCTAAGGCTAAATCGATATTATCGCCACCAAGCATCAGGTGATCGCCCACGCCAATGCGCGTGAGTTTGGGTTCAGCGTGGTTATGGTCAATTTTAATCAGGGTAAGATCTGTAGTGCCACCACCAATATCGCACACCAATAATAGGTGTACGTTATTAAGGGCTTGCTTTAGTTTATTATTATTTCTTCTTAACCAGTCATAACAAACAGCTTGGGGTTCTTCTAATAAACGTGCGTTAGTAATGCCTGCTAAGTTAGCGGCCTCTAAGGTTAACGCACGTGCGGCCTCATCAAAGGAGGCTGGCACGGTAATGATGATGTCTTGGTGTTCTAAAGGTGCCTCTGGAAATTGATGCCGCCAAACCACGCGAATATGTTTTAAGTAACTTGCACAGGCATCAACAGGGGCTATTTTTTCAATCTCTTCAGCACTTCCCCACGGTAAAATCTTTGCGTTTTGGTCGATGCTAGGGTGAGACAGCCAACTTTTTGCACTACTAATAAAGCGCCCTTTGGTTTTAGCGCCTAATACACGTGCAGCCATGCCAATAATCGCTTGTTCACCAGTAGGTGAAAATTGACTGTCTTCAGCAGATAATTCGCCAGGAGCAGGGTGGTAACGTACTGAAGGCAATAGCGGTTTTGCCATGACTTGGCCAGGTGCTACCAGTTGTTCAATGTGAAATAAGTTAATGTCTGCGTGTGCGTTGATAGGTGCGTAGGCAACCACAGTATGGGTTGTGCCTAAGTCGATCCCGATTAAATACTGAGCTGAATGAGTGTCCACGATGTAATTATTGGGTTAAGGTGAGGCAATGCTGTGTTAATGCGTAGATTTTATCATAGTAGACGGCTTTATTTTTTTAGCAAAGCTGTCATTTGCTATGCATGTCTTTCAGCAATCGTTGTTGTCTTGGTCAATACTTTGCTATACCTGAGGCATATAGATAGTGCATAAAAGTCAGCAGGTGACGTGTTGCTTAGTCATTCTTGTTAAGCAGATGCTATCAATTGACAGCAAATTTTTTCAGGATAAGTTAGGTTAACTTTGCATTTCCATATAATTAATCTGTTAATCACTCAGCTAAGCTAAGCTAAACAAAGACGTGACTAAATGATTCAGTTAAAATGGCGGTAGGATTTTCCCGCAGATTTTTTTTACGGAGTAAATTCGTCAATTGTCTCTTTTATTGAGGTTATCGAAAATGAATAAATATCTTCTTTGTACTGGCGGAATAGTACTTTTTTTAAATGTGGCGTTAAGTCAGGCAAGCACAGATTTACCTCCTACGGCTAAAGTTGAATTGGGCGAAGTTGAGGAAGTTTGCTCCGATTTTACCTCACCCGAATGGCGCAAGGAGCAAGAGCTTGATGGCGTTAGCATCCAAGCTTCGCGCTTATGTAATCCTGATAATCCTGCCGAAATTGCTGCGTTTGTAAAGGGTACGAATAATATTTCTATGGATACATTAATGCAAACGCAGTTAGCTGCTGATGCAATTACGATGTCAGATGATATGGATGGTGATGGCGATCCAGACAAAATAATCATTAAATTAGAAGTGGTTGAGTTAAATGGTCATTCGCCTGACGTTAAAACACCCATTACGACGTTTGATATTGCACCTGGAATAAAGCCAACTTTTTGGGTTTATGCACCTAAAACGCGTGACATGTCGACCTTAAGTCTTTATGAGTCTGAAGCCAATTCTTTATTGCGCGTGCCTTCACCTGTGATTCGTGTTGAGCAAGATGATGTGGTCTGGATTGTTTTAGAAAATACGCATTATTTACCGCATTCAATTCATTTACATGGCATTGACCATCCTTTTATGGATCATGCTGGAACGGGCAATGATGGCGTTGGGCAAACCAGCAATATGGATACTATGCCTGGTGAGAGTAAAACCTATGTCATTAAACCACGCCAACCAGGCACCATGTATTATCACTGTCATGTGCAGCCGCACACTCATATCCCAATGGGTTTGCAAGGCATTTTTATTGTTGAAGAAAATCGACCCAACAATTGGGTTCAAACACTTAATGTAGGTGCGGGGCAGGTGCGTCATCCTTCAGTTGCTGTGCTGGAAAAATACGCGCGTGAATATGATTTACATTATCAATCTGCCGATAAAGAATTGCATAATGTGATAGCGCGTTCTGCAAATGATCCGCGCTTAATCGCCAAGTATATGAATACGGAGTACGATATTACTGATGCAGGTGATGATTATTTTATGTTAAATGGGCGGTCTTTTCCCTATACCTTAAGAGAATCTTTGATTGAAATGGAGCAAGATAAAAAAGTTAAATTGCGTGTTTTAAATGGTTACACGGAAAGCTTGGCTCTTCATATTCATGGTCATAAACCCACAGTTACGCATTACGATGGTGTTGATAATGGCCCTGGTTCGTACATAACCCGTGATGTGCATGGCATGGTTCCAGCCCAACGCATAGATTTAGAGCTTGATGGCAAAGACGATGGCTTGCATAGTTTTGGTCAGGGTATTTGGATGTTTCATGATCATGTCGAAAAATCCTTTACCACAGATGGCGTAGGAGAAGGGGGTGATATTAGTTTGGTAGTGTATAAAGATTTTCTTGATGAAAAAGGCATCCCCAAAGCGCATGGTATGAGTTTGGCACAATATTTCACCAAAGGTTTTTGGCAGAGAAATTATCCTGTATGGCAAGATTATGATGCGTGGAGAAGTTTAGGATTGCCCGATTTACAGGCTGACGTCACGCCAGCAAAAATTGCGGTGGAGCCTATTGTCGTAGCGCCTAATGCAGCAGTTGCCACTACGAGTAATACTACTGGGTTTAATCTGGGTAATTTGTTTAATGGTTTGCTGTTAGGTTTGTTAAGCTATGCCGCAGTCATTAAGCGAAAAATTATTTTTTCTCAATCTATAAAACTTTATGATTATGCTTTAGCATCGATCAAGAAATAATAAAAAAGGTTTGAGTTGAAAAAACTCAAGCCTTTTTATGCTGAATATAACCAAGGGTTAAGGTAATCGCCCTTGGTTTTTTTTATACTACCTGTAAGTTTTCGTTGTCATATATACGCGTTAGCTTCCAGCCTGCAAAACATTCATCATGAAATTGCAGATCGTTGTCGATAGCAAATTCATAACAACTTCTAAAGACGCGTGCAGTACGAAACGCATGCAATTCTTCATCTGCGGTTACTTTATCAATATTACCTACTTGAAAAGTCTTATTCCGGGCTTTGCCATTGCATACCCAAAACACGGTATAGCATAAATAACTTTTATCTTTTCTGTGATCAAATTTGATTGTTCTTGAAACACCTGTAACCCCTGTACTGGTTTTATTCTTAGGAGGTTTTAAGAAACGTGTTTTACTGCCTTTGAGTACAACGAGCATCTGATCGCGCCATTTTATTGCAGCTTGTAAGGATTTTCCTTTATTACCCCACAGTTTGTGTGAAAAGTAACGGCTGCTTTCTTTTCCGCGTCTAACTATGCGAACTTGGTATCCAAAGACATCGGGTTCTGTAATATGTTTGTTTTTTTCCATAATTTTTTACCTTCACTGTAATAATTTTTAGCTGCTGCAATAGGTACTGAGCATTTTTATAATGATTAATAGTGTAATATTATCGTAACAAATTATCGCTGTACGCGATGTAAAAGCAAGTAAAAAAGTGAGTTCACTAGATATTTCCTGAGTATTCTGGTGTAGAATAGCTCTTAAGCCACTGAGATAGTGGTGATTGTAGGTTTAATTTTACTTGTATTTCAATATCTTGGAGAAAATTAATGAGCGTTCTAGTTGGTAAACAGGCACCTGATTTTACAGTGCCAGCAGTATTAGGCGATGGGCAAATTGTTGATTCTTTCAGCTTTTCAGAAGCGACGCATGGCAAATATGCCGTTGTATTCTTCTATCCTTTAGATTTTACATTTGTTTGTCCAAGTGAATTGATCGCTATGGATCATCGTATGGAAGATTTCAATAGTCGTAATGTTGAAGTTATTGCGGTGTCAATTGATTCACATTTTACGCACAATGCATGGCGCAACACACCTATTAACCAAGGTGGTATTGGCCCAGTAAAATACATTATGGCAGCTGATTTAACGCATTCAATTTGTAAAGCGTATGATGTTGAAGCAGAAGGTGGCGTGGCTTATCGTGGCTCTTTCTTGATCGATCGTTCTGGTGTTGTAAGACATCAAGTGGTTAATGATTTGCCTTTAGGAAGAAATATGGATGAGTTATTACGCGTTGTCGATGCGTTACAATTCCATGAAGAACATGGTGAAGTCTGTCCAGCAGGTTGGAACAAAGGTGATGCAGGCATGAAGGCAGACCCTGAAGGGGTTGCTGCGTACTTAGGTGATCATGCGGCAAACTTGTAATTAATCATTACAGTTTAAAAAGCGCGTTAATATTTCAACGCGCTTTTTTTTAATGTGTTTATTGATGGCTATCTGCAATTAATTTTTTTCTAACAAAATAAGCTGCACCTATTGCACAGAGTGCTGGTATTTGGGTAATCAAAAATACAGCGGTTGCATTTTTTCCTGCTAAACCCACCAATGTTCCAAGAATGGTCAGTTTAATTGCCCACCACGCTAACCAATAACCAATTAGACCAATAATTACCCATTTTATAACGGGTTGCCCATGTTGTTTGGCGGTTACATAAAACCAAACGATCATCGCGATCCCGGCTGCTTTAGCTAAAATCAACATTTTTCCTCCTAATGATATGTTTTAATTGTTGTTGCTGATAAAGCAACATAATAAGTCAAAATGTTAATTATGAAGGTATATTTTTTTGCTTTGCCAAAAAGCCTAACTAATGAATAACAAGATATTTCAGACTTTACTGTTAGCGTGGTTTGATGACTATGGTCGAAAGGACTTGCCTTGGCAACGTTGCACGCATCCTTATCACGTGTGGATATCAGAAATTATGCTTCAGCAAACGCAAGTTAATACGGTGATTCCTTATTATTTAGCTTTTATGCAGCGGTTTCCAAGTCTTGATGTGTTAGCTTTTGCATCAGTAGATGATGTTTTGCCGTATTGGTCAGGATTAGGGTATTACGCCAGAGCACGAAATCTCCATACTGCGGCGCAAATTATAACAAAACAAGGTTATTTTCCGGATACTCTGGAAGCATTAACAGCGTTGCCAGGAATTGGTTTATCAACAGCCGGCGCAATTTTAAGCATTGCTTTTAATCAACGTCAGCCGATTTTAGATGGCAATGTTAAACGCGTGTTAAGCAGATACCAAGGTATTGATGGCTGGCCAGGAAGTAGATGCGTAGAAAAAAAATTATGGCAAATTAGTGCAGACTTTACGCCTGCCAAACGTGTTGCAGAGTATACGCAAGCAATTATGGATTTAGGGGCAACCGTCTGCAAACGGAGCAACCCCATTTGCATAAGCTGTCCATTAAAGGCGACATGTCACGCCTTTGTAACTGATACTGTGGCGCAGTATCCCGTCGCTAAACCAAAAAAAACATTGCCAACTAAAGAGGTGTTTTTTTTAATGTTAATCAACCGAAATAGGCAGGTTTTTTTGGAAAAAAGACCGTCTAAAGGCCTTTGGGGTGGGTTATGGAGTTTGCCAGAGTTTGCCTCTTTAGAAACACTTCAATCAAGTTATTTGGTGAGTGCTTTGGTGGTGCAACAACACGTGATATTACCAACTCAATACCATGTTTTTTCACATTATCGGTTACGTTATGTGCCAGTGCGGATATATGTTGACATGGCAACGGATAACATCACTGAGCAAAAAGGGTATGCTTGGTGGGAACTTGAGTGCGTAGAGACTTTGGGTTTGGCAGCGCCAATCAAGAAATTATTAATACAACTACATCAAGGTGAATAAACATGACACGATTTGTAAGCTGCGTGAAATTAGGTAAAGAAGCAGTAGGACTGGATAATCCACCTTTTCCTGGTGAAAAAGGGTTAGAGATTTATGAAAAAATTTCTAGGCAGGTTTGGCAAGAATGGTTGGGAAAGCAGACAATTTTAATTAATGAGAATAAGTTGGCAAGCTATGACGCTAAAGCAAGAGCATTTTTAGCAGAAGAAAGAGATAAGTTTTTATATCAAGGCAATCAGGACATGCCAGAAGCATATGTGCCAATTAAAGAGTAAGAGCAAAAGAAGACAGAGTTAATTGCTTAGCTCTGTCTTCATTAATGCTTATCTTATAAAGATTTAAATAGATCTAATGCTTTGGTAAGTTGTGCAGAAGCTTTTTCTACATCGCCAGTGTTGGCAGAAATTTGGCTTTGAATAACACCGTTAGTTGCCTCTTTAATCACTGCTTCGTTGCCAGCTACAGTGGCCGCAGAGGTACGAGCTGCTTTTAAATGTAAACGTGCTGCTGAGAAATCACTTTTTTTGATTTCAGCTAAGGCTTCTTCAACGTGGGTGATTGTGTCAGTCAAGCCAGTATTTTTTGTAGCTTCTTCAGCAAATGCAGGTACGCATAATGTAGAAAGTGTTAACGCTAAAGCTAAAGCTATTTTTTTTAATTGGATCATTATATGCAACCTATATTTTGGTTAATGGTTTTAAAAAAATGAAAGTTGAGTCTTTCACTGGGGATTATAAACGTGATATCAAGAAACTTCCTTGTATTATCATTATTTAATTAAATACCTCTTCAACTGAATAACCATGAAAGTGTAAAATTTCTTTTAATCTTTTAAGTCCTTCCATTTGAATTTGTCTAATTCGTTCACGGGTCACGCCCATTTCTTGAGCTACTTTTTCAAGC
>QYQN01000010.1 GCA_007280895.1 Methylococcaceae bacterium | reverse complement strand
CCCTGCGTCAGAATAGTTGTCGCCTCAAATTTTAAAAAAAATAAAATTTGAGATTAGAAATGAAAACATATAAAAGATATTCCGTAGGCTTCAAAGAACAAGCCTTGGTAAAAGTATATAGTCGTAGCAATGACCAAACGCTGGAGTTAAAGCAGTTTTACTCCTGTTAAAAGACTGTTGAACGATTTTTTACAATAATGTTTGCCACCGCACTATTTAATCTATTTCTAGGTGTTGTTTCTATACTGACAAGCTTGTGTGTCATGCGTCATGCTTCCTCCTGCTCATGTTTTGGCATGGCGTGTTTGATTAAAAAATACACGACTGGAATAACGACTAAAGAAAATAATGTTGACGCTATGATGCCAAAGATGAAGCTCCACGCTAAGCCTGAAAAAATAGGATCTAGGACAATCATCATTGACCCTAAGACCGCTGAGGCAGCTGTTAAGAATATTGGATTTAAGCGTATCGCGCCTGCTTCGATGATGGCCTCTGCTAGGCTTAACTCGGCGCGACTGCGATAAATATTTTCTATAAAATCAATTAAGATAATTGAATTGCGCACCACAATGCCTGCTAAGGCAATCATGCCGATCATTGCGGTGGCTGTAAAGTATATGGGGGTGGCGTAATGACCGACGGTGCCTGCAAAGAGATTAATTAACCAAAACCCAGGCATAATTCCTATGACGGTTAATGGAATGGCAATCATCATAATGAGGGGAATCGTTAAGGAGCGTGTTTGTCCTACCAATAACACATAAATCATGACCATCGCCGCCGCAAAGGCTAAGCCTAAATCTCTAAACACATCGACGGTAATTTTCCACTCGCCTTCACCTGCCATATCGGCTTTATACCCAGTGGGTAAGGGATGCTTATCAAGCTGGACAAATAAATCCACTATCGCTTCAACTGGGCTGCGGCCTGCCATTTCACCAATAACATAGGCAACAGGGTGGAGATTTTTATGATAAATGCTTTGCTCGCTTTGTTCTTGCTCAACATGACCTAGCTCACTGAGTCTGACCATTTGTCCTGTGGACGTAGTGATTGATAACGCTAATAAATCAGCTGCGCTTGAGCGTTCTGCGCGTGGCAATTGTAAGTGAATAACTAAAGGTTGACGTTCGGTGGCTTGATGCATTATTCCCACTTGACCGCCTTCAACTGCTAAGCTTAGCAGTTGAACAATGCTGTCGGCGGCAACGCCCAAGGCGGCGGCTTTGTCGTGATTAATTATAAAATGCAGTTTAATCTGAGGCGCATCGCTAAAATCATCCACATCAACTACGCCTGCGGTGTTTTCCATATCGGTGCGCAGCCGTTTAGCCACGTGAAGAATATCCTGATAGCGTGCTTCAGGTGGTCCATATACTTCTGCAACTAAGGTTGATAACACTGGCGGGCCAGGTGGCATTTCGACAATTTTTATGTTCGCACCGTAGTGTTTTTCAATACGTTCAAGATCAGGTCGTATCCGTAACGCAATAGCGTGTGAGGAGTGTTCGCGGTGTTTTTTATCGGCTAACACTATGCGCACGTCGCCTAAATTAGCCCCTTGACGTAAGTAGTAATGCCGCACCATACCATTAAAATCCATGGGCGAGGCAACCCCTACATAGCTTTGATAACTACTGACTTCATTGACGGTGGCTAGGTAACTCGTTAAAGCAGCGGCCACTTCTTGGGTGGCTTCTAAGGCACTGCCTTTGGGCATGTCAATGATCAGCTGTAATTCATTTTTGTTATCAAAGGGCAGTAATTTTAATGGCACGACACGCGTCACTGCCAGCATTGCTGAGCCAACAAAGGCCAGTGCTATTGCCAGTAAAAACCAACGGGCATTAGCTTTGCTTGCCAGTAAGGGCGATAAAATTTTCTGATAGAGTTTAAAACCACGGGTGTTGTGTAAGGCGACTGGCGTGTCATGTACGTTGCCGTAATCACTTTTTAATAATTTATAACTTGCCCACGGCGTGACGGTAAAGGCGATCACTAAGGATAAGAGCATGGCAATGGGAACGTTAAACGCCATCGGTGCCATGTAAGGCCCCATCATGCCAGTAATAAAAAACATTGGGATAAAGGACATGATCACGGCAAAAGTTGCCAAAATGGTGGGCGGACGTATTTCATCGACAGCACTTAATAAAGCTTGCAGGGGCGGTTCTTTGCGCATTTTGTAGTGACGATGAATATTTTCAACATCGACGATGGGATCATCCACTAATAAACCTAAGGATAAAATCAGGGCAAACATGGTGACACGATTAATGGTGTAACCAAAAAGATAGTCACATAATAAGGTGATTGCAAAGGTCATGGGCACGGCTAAGGATACAATCAGCGCTTCTTTAAACCCTAAGGATAAAACCAATAAAACAATAATGGTGAGAATCGCGATGCTTAAGTGCATAACCAATTCATTGACTTTATGGTCTGCTGTTTCGCCATAATTGCGCGTTATGGCTAGATCGATGTCATGGGGTATTAAGTTGCCCGTTAATTTTTCTGTAATGGCTATCACCTGTTCTGCAACACTTACGGCATTACTGCCACGGCGTTTGGCAATGGCAATGGTTACTGTGTCACGCTGTTCGCCTACTTTAGGTAAAGGCTTTGTCTGGTGTCCGATGAACGCTAACTCAGCCACTGCTGGGCCAAAGCCCATACGTGTGTAGTATTGTGTGTCTGCTGGGCCATCACTAATTTGTGCAAGGTCTCGTAAATATACCGTGCGTCCCTGCTGCGTTTTTATCACGGTAGCGCCCAGTTGTTCTGGCGTACTGTAATGCGGCCCGGCTTCCACCACCATTTCTTGGTTAAATGCAGTGACGGTGCCGACGTTAAGATTGACATTAGTGCGCTGTAAAGCCTGTTGAATATCCACTAAGCTTAGCTGACTTGCGGATAACTTAGCTGGATCTGGATACACCATGATGCGCCTTGGCGAGCCACCCACTACCCAGCTTTTACCGACATTGTCGACACGTCGTAAGTGTTCAATTAATTCGTCGGCAACGCGACGAAGTGCCATCGGCTCGGTCGTCTGATGTTGGCTGGTGAGATTTAATAAGAGGATGGGCACGTCATCAATTTCAACAGGTTTGACTACCCAATTTGTCACGCTGGTGGGCACACTATCTTGATTGGCTAATAACTTATCGCGCGTCTTGATAACACTATTTTCTAAATTTTCACCTACAAAATAACGCACGGTCACGACGGCTTCACCTGCTCGTGAAACTGAATACACAGTTTCAACGCCTTGAATTTGTTTTAACAACACCTCCAGCGGCGTGGTCACTTGTTGTTCAATTTGTGCGGCGGAAATGCCGGGTGCTTGCACGAAAACATCCATCACTGGCACGATAATTTGTGGGTCTTCTTCGCGCGGAGTTAGCACTAAGGCGGTCACACCTGCTAATAAAGAAATAATTAAAAAGACTAAGGATAGGTGCGAGGTGGTAAATAAGCGCACGATGGCAACCGTGACACTGTCTTGTTTGGTCTCATGATGGCGCTTACTCATGGTTGCAATCCATTATTGACTAAAATTGTTTCGCCTTCATGCAGGCCAGATAACACTTCATAGTGATCATTAAGCTGTTTTCCAGTTCGGATATGACGTATCTCTGTATGCTGATCACGCACGACCTTGACGGCTTGTAATTGTCCATACTGAATTATCGCCGCACGTGGAATTAACATACTTTGTGACGCGCTGTTCACCTGTTGCTGAGTACACGCCAAATCAACCCAAGCTAACTGCCCATGCTGTAAATGTTGGGATGAAGGCAGGCTGATTTTTATCTTACGCGTGCGTGTGTCAGGATCTGTTTGTGGTGAAATTTCATCTACGTGTCCTTGCAAAGCTTGTTCGGTATCGCTATGAATCACGACGGTGCTGCCTTTCTGTATAGAAGCCGCGCACAGCGGACTCACTGCAACGTCTACACGTAAATCATTTGCTTTAAATAAGGTAAGCACTGTTTGATTAGGCATGACCAAGCTGCCTGGCTCAATAAGACGTTCGCCGATAACCCCTGCAAAAGGCGCGTACAGTTTATTTTCTTCTAGTAACACGGCACTTTGTTTGGCAGCATTCTCAGCTTGCTTTGCTAATGCGGCGCTTGCCTGTGCCTGGGCGATTACCGCCTGATAATGTTGTTGGGTGGCGGCTTGTTTGCTAAATAATTCAGTAATGCGCTGTGCCTCTTGCTGGGCTTGCACGGACTGAGCGCGTGCCGCTGTAAACGCAGCGAGAGCAGCTTGATACGCGGCTCGCAGGTCTCGATCATCTAAACTTATTAGCAGTGCGCCTTGAGGTACATAATCACCAGGCTGTCCGTCAATGCGTAACAGGCGGGCTGGAAATTTTGGTGCCAGTGCGACCCACATCCTTGAGCGCACGGTGCCTTGCCACGTGGTCAGAGGAGCTAGCATGGTGTGCGTAACGGTAAAGCGTTGCGCCGTTGCTGGGAGCTCGGTATTAATTTGACTGGTCTGACCCGGTGCAATTTTCTTACCACCGCCAATAATGCCTAAAGCAAAAAGTATAACCAGTACCAAGCCAGTGATCGCGGTGCTAGGAAATAACCAGGTTGGAAGCCAAGAGCTAGAAGTATGTGGTGTCATAAAAACCAATCCATAAAGTGAATAGTGCTAGATATCAAGTGAATGCCTGGCTTAAAAAACATGTTGCTTAAGCTCTGCTTCAGCACGCAAGGCATCATAATGTGCGGTGATGTGTCGGGTGTGTGCCTTGTCACGCGCCACTTCTGCTTCGATATAACGGGTGACGGTAACAACACCCGCTTGGCGTTGCTCATTAACCAAGCGCAAGGCTTCATCAGCCGCTTGCACGGCTAATGCAGCAAGCTCAGCACGTCGCAAAGCATCTTGTAAGTTTAATTGTGCCGTGTTCACTGCACTTTCAATTTGTAAGCGCAGCTGCCGCGCTTGTTCTTTGGCAATGGCGACTTCATGCTCGGCTTTGTTGATTTTTGCTTGCGTAGCAAACCCATTAAAGACGTCAACGTCGACTTGAACGCCCACACTGACATTGTCGCGCTGCGTATCAAAATCAGTATTTTTACTGTTGAGTCCGTAATTGATGTAAGCATCGGCGCGTGGTAAATAGGCACCGCGTTCCGCAGCTAAGTGTTCTTGCGCAATGGCTATGCGTTTTTCTGCTGCCTGTATTTCTGGGTGTTGAGTGTGTATTTTAGCCAGTAAATCAGCCAACGCGCTGGGGGCTTTGGGATTTTGTAAAACAAGGTTTTCAGCAATGATTAAGGTGTCACTCACTGCTTTTCCTAATAAAGTTTTTAAAAGTGTATTGGCTATTTCAATCGCATGAGCCGCGTGTAGTTCGGCATCTTGAGCCTCTGCAAGGTGTACTTGCAGTGACAAGACATCTGATTTTAATACCGTACCTGCTGCAAAATAATGTTGAGTTTGGCGTAATTCACTGGCAATAGCCGTGACAGCGTGTTGGCTTAAGCGATGCACATCACTGGCCGCAAGTTGGGCAAAATAAGCGGCAGTAATGTGATTGATTAAGCGCTTACAAAGTGCGTCTTGTTCTAATGCACTGGCTTGCTTAGCTAATTGCGCCGCTGCGGCTAAATGGCTATCTTGACCACCTCGATACAATGAATAGGTGGCAGTCAGTTGTGGTCGATAATTGTCAATACCGCCAGGATGATTGAAATCCATCCCTGAAAAATCTAAGCGTCGTTGGGCAATAATCAAGGCGAATGCTTCGGCGGGATGAGTGGTGTGTTGATAGGCTATCGCTACGTTAATCTGAGGATAATAATTCGCCAGTGCTAAGCTAAGTTCCTGTTCTGCTTGCTCTACTCGAGCCTGCATTATGCTTAATTGGGGATTATTTTCTAACGCCACGTCTATAGCTTGAGCGAGCGTTAGCGGCTCTGTGTGTGCAGCGGCATGTCCTGTCAGACTCGTTGAGATGGCAAGTAGCCATACGCTTAAAAGGATGATTTTAATAGGCACGATGTTAGCAACCTTGACAAATTTTCATATATTTACAAGGCGTTACTGAATGCAGCTCGCCTTTAGTCAACGGGCTAGCCGTTCGCATAGCCCGTTATATTACCTAATGTGGCGTTATTTTTTTAAGCGCATAATGCCCATCATTTTTAACGGTAAACGTTCATAGAAAGGCTCGCTCAGACCTTTACGCACTTTACGCATAAAGTATTTTTCGTATCCAATTTTTGCCCAATGTACCCATTTTCCACGTGCGGCCCATTGCACATTACGTGGAGGTATTTGTGGCATGGCTAAGAAAGCAATGCCTGAATCACCAAAATCAGCTAGGCATAAGGCGTTCCAGGTGCCTTTATAGCTGGGTTCTTGGCCATCTAATTCGGCACGGATGTTATGAGCCGTTGCGGTCACCATTGATTCAATCATGTAGCCTGTTTTTGGAATACCGGTGGGAACGGGTGTTGGCTTTTGAGGGGCAATGGCAATGCACACCCCTACCGAATAAATATTTTTAAAACTTGGATTACGTTGATGCTCGTCGACCAACACAAAGCCGCGTGGGTTGGTTAATTTTTCAATGCCAAATAAGGCATCGACGCCTTTAAAGGCTGGTAACATCATGCTGTGTTTAAAGGGCAATTCGTGCTGTTTTTTTACCTCGCCACGGTCATCGACTTCTGTAACATACATAATGCCTGCTTCTATCTTGTCTACCTTCGCATTACAAATCCAGTCAATATGCTTATTTCGCATTTCACTTTCTAACATGCCTTTAGTATCACCTACGCCATCTAATCCCAAATGCCCGACATAAGGCTCTGAGGTGACGTAAGTCATGTTGACTCGATCACGGATTTTACGTTGCCGCAAATCAGTTTCAACAGTAAACATGTATTCGTAAGCAGGACCAAAACACGACGCGCCTTGCACTGCACCGACAATAATTGGCCCTGGATCGGCAACAAAATGAGTCCAACGCTCGCCTGCTGGGCCAGCATGGTCGACGTGACAAATAGATTCGGTAAAGCCTTCTGGCCCTAAACCTGGAATTTCATCAAAAGCTAATTTTGGACCTGTAGCAATAATTAAGTAATCGTAACTTACGGTGCTGCCATCGTCTAACTCAAGTTGATTTTGTTCAGGCTGAAAACGCGCTACTTTTTGTTGAATAAAAGTGATTTTTTTCTTTTTAAACACGGGTGCCAACGGCACTTTAATGTCTTCTGGTGTTCGCCAATTTACCCCAACCCAAGGATTTGATGGCACAAAATGAAAGGTTGGCGTGTCGGCAATCACCACCACGTCATCTTCTTTTCGTGCTAACTCTTTCATTTCAAAAGCCATTGGAATGCCTCCAATACCTGCCCCTACAATTACGATTTTAGCCATGATGTTTTCTCTCGTTTTAATTATTATGGTAATGCCACGCACCCAGGCACTATGTTAAATACCCAGTTTTTTAAGAATCATTTCTAACGGACAAAATTGGGTGAAACCACTTTGTAACAAGTTAGCCCCTACAAACGCTGTAAACCATAACCAATGGCTGTGTTGATATATCGGGCTGTCACTTAGCCCTAAGCTTAAAGATAATAAAATAAAACTACCTGCGACTATTCTTACGATGCGTTCTCTAGTCATTGTTGATCCCTTTGTTATCTGTTGACGGCACACCAGCTTGCTCAATCTCATGTGTGTCAATATCAAGGTTAAGTCTCTGTTGTGGATATAAGTAAAAACAGAACAGCGAGTGTTACGGATTGTGAATAGGTCAGTATAACTCTTATTAATTAAAGCTTATTATTTATAGTTATATAAAAAAAATGGAATATTTACTTTAACCCGTAAATAGAGCGCCAAAGACATTAATTACTACATTGCAATATTAGAATATATTAATATAAAAATCCAGCAATTTACTACAAAAATACGCTCACAGCATTACTTAATCATTTAATATCAATATGTTAATTAAATATTTTAGCGTAACCGTAACAGACTGCGGAATGAAATAAAAGAAGATAACACTATCAGTAATCACCTTATTCGTTAATGCGTCAGGACATGCCCTACCCTATGCCGTGACACTAGCTGTGAATGACAGTCGTTTATTTGTTACGAATCAGGATCACAACTCGGTTTCGGTGATTGATACCGCGACATGGCAAGAAATTGCTGTGATTGAAGTAGGCAAAAGTCCGGAAGGTATTAGCACACATCCTAATGACCAACAGGTTTATGTGGCTAACTATAGCTTGGGTGTTTTTGGCATATCTTTAAGTATAATGACGACAGTTTTTAAGTTGGTGACAAGTCTACAGTTTTAATTGGAGAATAAAAATGTTAGCACATACCCCAGTTCCTTATATCAGCGAAGCCGATTATTTGGCGATGGAAAAGAATAGCCAGGAACGGCATGAATATATCGATGGATCTATTTTTGCCATAACTGGCGCTAGTCGGGCGCATAATCAAATCTCTATAAACTTGGTTAGTCTTTTTCATACCCAAGTTAAAGGTACTCCCTGCCGCGTTTACATGAGCGATATAAAGTTAAAAATAGCAAATAGAAAAACCTATTATTATCCTGATGTCATGCTGGGTTGCAGTGATAGGGAAACCGATGATTATGCACTAAGCCAGCCTTGTTTGATTATCGAAGTGCTATCACCTGGCACAGCTAGTACGGATAAACGGGAAAAGCTACTGGCTTACCAAAGCATTCCTAGTGTTAGGGAATATTGTTTGGTTGCACAAGATAAATATAGCGTTAAAAAATATACCAGAAACCAACAACAGGAATGGTATCTGGATTATTACAGTCAGCAAGACAGCGTGCCTTTTGGATGTTTGGATTGCGAAATACTGGTTTTGGATATTTATGAAGGGGTTTTAAATTGATAGTCTTGTGTTGACTTTGAATCTTTATAAAATCTAGCTACGCTGAAAGCCTGCGTCTTTGGATCCGAAAAGGTAATGTTGTTTTATGAAGATTTTGCATTGCTAGCTCTAACAGTTTTAGATTGGCGGTTTGATAACGGGCTGTTAGAAAAGCCGCTAAATCGGCAATTTCATGTTGGGCTTCCGGCGGTAACTGGGTTATCTCATTGACGAGTTGTGGATTCATTGAAGTTTCCTTTTGATTTGTTGGGCTTCCTTACATCAGCCCAACCTACGATACTACCGTTCAAATTATATTACCAAAGGTTATAAATAAGCATTGAAGTTTAGTAGGGTGGGCAAACGGCTTTATCGTTTGCCCACCATTTGCCGATAAAAGAGGTGGACAGAAAAGCATTGCTCATAGGTTAACTTAATCTTATGTTTTCTTCTTGGAAACAAACTATGTAATGATGCTTAGATTCAACTAACAAGTGCAATTCATTTTTAACAGGAAAGAAAGTGGTTAGCTGATATAGTTCAGGGCTTTTTCAATCCGACCAAAGATGAGGAAGCTTATGAAAGGCTATACACTAAGCACCCACACAACCCAAGTCTAAGCGAGCTTATTTACGTCCAATGCCGTAATAGGTAAGCCCTATTTTTTTCAATAAATGTGGCTGATATAAATTACGACCATCAAAAATCACCGCATCTTTAAGGCGTTCTTTGATTAAATCAAAATCTGGACTCCAAAAATTCTTCCATTCAGTAACCACTAACAGAGCATCTGCATTTTTTAATGCTTCTTCAGCAGTTTCCATTAACAGCAAATTAGGATTATCACCATAAATTCGTTTAGCTTCCGTCATTGCTTCTGGATCAAACGCTTGAACTTTTGCCCCTGCATTAATTAACGCTTCTAAAATAACGCGACTGGGCGCTTCACGCATATCATCTGTTTTAGGCTTAAAAGACAAACCCCATAAAGCAAAAGTTTTTCCTGCAATGTTTCCTTCATAATGCTGCAATACCTTGTTAAATAAAACTTGTTTCTGTCTGTCATTAACATTTTCAACGGCATTTAATAACTCTGCTGTATAACCCATCTGTTGAGCGGTACGCTCTAAGGCTTTAACATCTTTAGGAAAACAGGAACCGCCGTAACCACAACCAGGATAAATAAATGAATAACCAATGCGCGAATCTGACCCTATACCATTTCTGACATGCTCAATATCTGCACCTAAGAGTTCTGCGAGATTGGCTAACTCATTCATGAAACTTATTTTTGTTGCCAACATAGCATTAGCAGCATATTTTGTTAATTCAGCTGATTTAACATCCATTGTAATAATACGTTCATGACTACGATTAAATGGTGCATACAAGACTTTCAGTAATTCTGCTGTACGCGGATTATCTGTACCAATAATTATTCGATCAGGTTTCATAAAATCATTGATAGCTGCACCTTCTTTCAAAAATTCAGGGTTTGATACCACATCAAAATCAATATCAATTCCTTTAGTTAAATGCACTTGTTTAACCACTTCCTTGACTTTATCAGCGGTGCCCACTGGTACGGTTGATTTATCAACAATAATTCGATAACTATCCATGTTTTCAGCAATGGATTTAGCCACAGCCAATACATATTGTAAATCAGCGGCACCATCTTCATCTGGCGGCGTCCCGACTGCAATAAATTGAAAAACACCGTGAGCGACTGCTTCTTGTATATCTGTGGTAAATTTAAGCCGACCTGCTTGTTGATTTTCATTAACTAAGGCTTCAAGACCTGGCTCATAAATTGGAATAATGCCATTTTTTAAATTATTTATTTTTACGGCATCAATATCAATACATACAACTTCATTGCCAACCTCGGCAAGACATACGCCTGTCACTAAGCCAACATAGCCCGAGCCAAAAATGGTTACCTTCATTATTAATTCCTTTCCAAAGTTATTATTATGTTATGTAAAAAAGTAAAGCAGTTGAATGCAGTGTTATTTTGCTATTTTAGCATTAGAGTGCATTACAGATAGAAATTTAATATCTTTAAAAACAATCATATAGAGATTTATTTTAAATCAACTAAACTTTATTTATTGAGGACTATTTAAACAAAAACTACGCTATTATAATCACTGAATTTTAAACTCATCCAAACGACCCATGAAAACACCCTTAATCATTAGTGCCGTTCAACAAGCTTGTAATAAAAGCAGACAAGAAAATTTTCAATTATCAATCGATTATATTCAGTCAGCTGCAAACAATAAGGCTGATTTAGTTGTTCTGCCAGAATTACATTTAGACCCCTATTTTTGCCAAGAAGAAAATGTGAGTAACTTTACTCTTGCAGAAACTATTCCTGGGCCGCATAGTGAAAAACTTTCACAACTGGCTAAAGCCTTAAATATCGTGATTGTAACAACCCTTTTTGAAAAAAGAGCACCAGGGATTTATCATAATTCAGCTGTCGTATTCGATAAAGATGGTAGTTATGCAGGTCAATATCGAAAAATGCATATTCCTGATGACCCAGGATTTTATGAAAAATTCTACTTTACACCTGGTGATTTAGGATTTACTCCTATTAATACCTCAATTGGACGACTTGGAATCTTAATTTGTTGGGATCAATGGTTTCCTGAAGCAGCGCGCTTAATGACCTTAGCAGGTGCTGAAATACTGATTTATCCAACCGCAATTGGCTGGGATCCCAATGATACGCCTGCTGAACAAGAACGCCAACGTGATGCATGGATTACCATTCAACGCTCGCATGCTGTTGCCAACGGCTTACCTGTCATTTCATGCAATCGAATTGGCTTTGAAGCATGTAATGATTCAGGAATTATGTTTTGGGGGAATAGTTTTATTGCTGGCCCTCAAGGAGAAATACTTAGTCATGCTAATGAAAAAGAAGAAAAATTAGTCATCACAGAAATTGATCTGATTCAAACAGAAAAAACCAGACACATTTGGCCATTTTTACGCGATAGAAGAATTGATGATTATCAAAACATCACCAAACGATTTATAGATTAATTACGTGGCGTTCTGCTAGGCAAAAAAAAAGCCGTTATGAAAACGGCTTTTTTATACATTGCTACGTTAAAAATAAACTTTAACGCTTATAAAGTACCGACAGCATTTAATTCTTCAAACGCTTGTACTAAGCGATTAACCATACTGCTTTCACCTGCACGTTGCCATACTCTTGGGTCATAGAACTTTTTATTTGGTTTATCGGCACCTTCTGGATTACCAATTTGACCTTGCAAATAAGCTTCATTTTCTTTGTAATAATTCATGATACCTGCCCATGTAGCCCATTGTGTATCAGTGTCAATATTCATTTTAATTACACCGTAACTAATTGACTCTTTGATTTCTTCAGCTGATGAACCTGAACCACCATGGAAAACAAAATTTAAGGCATTGGCTGGTAAACCAAATTTCTCAGAAACATATTTTTGTGAATTATCTAATATTTTTGGTGTTAATTTCACATTACCTGGTGAATAAACACCATGCACATTACCAAAGGATGCCGCAATAGTGAAACGATCGCTAATTTTGATCAAATGCTCGTAAGCATAAGCAACATCTTCAGGTTGAGTGTAGAGCATTGAGTGATCTAAACCAGAATTATCAACGCCATCTTCTTCACCGCCAGTCACGCCTAATTCAATTTCTAAGGTCATCCCTAATTTAGACATTCTTGCAAGATACTGACCACATAACTCAATATTCTCAGCTAAACTTTCTTCTGATAAATCAATCATGTGCGAACTGAATAATGGTTTTCCAGTAGTATTAAAATGTGCTTCACCATGAGTTATTAAACCATCAATCCATGGTAATAAGTTTTTGGCAGCATGATCGGTATGCAAAATTACTGGAACACCATAAGCTTCAGCCATAGTGTGTACATGACGCGCACCTGCTAGAGCACCCAAAACGGCTGCTTGCTGCCCTTCAAGCTTCAAACCTTTGCCTGCAAAAAATTGCGCACCACCATTTGAAAATTGAATCACTACAGCAGATTTAACTTTAGCCGCAGCTTCAAGCACTGCATTAATTGAATCCGTATTGATGACATTAACTGCTGGAAGAGCAAAATTATTTTCTTTACAAAGGGCAAAAATCTTTTGAACATCATCACCCGTTGCCACACCTGGCTTAATAAAATCTGAAATTTTTTTTGTCATGTATAAATCCTAAATCTGTAAGTTAAAACGAAGCTATTAACAATGAAAATTAAGCTTCAATTGTTGCCAATCTTTCAGCTAAAAGTTTTTCTAAGGCTTCAAGTGCAGTAGTAAAGCCTTTAATACCTTCATCTAATTTTTCATTAGCCATACGATTTTCAGAATGCATACGATCAAAAGTTTCTTTATCAAGATGAATTTTTTCGATAGACATATCAACCGCTATCACAGGATCTAATTTACGCGGTAAATCTTCATGTGATGATTGCAGCTCACCTAATAAAGCTGGTGCAATAGTCAATAAATCAGAACCTGCTAATTCACAAATTTCACCAATGTTTCTGAAACTTGCTCCCATAACTTCAGTTTTATAAGCAAATTTTTTGTAGTAGTTATAAATTTCAGTAACGGATACAACGCCAGGATCTTCATTTGATGGGTATGAATCACGACCTGTATCTTTTTTATACCAATCTAAAATACGACCAACAAAAGGTGAAATTAAGGTAATACCATTTTCAGCACAAGCAATTGCTTGGTGGATACCAAACAGTAAGGTTAAGTTGCAATGGATGCCTTCTTTTTCTAACACTGCCGCCGCTTGAATACCTTCCCATGTTGCTGCGATTTTAATCAAAACGCGCTCACGAGTAATGTTGCTAGCTTCATACTGAGCAATCAAATCACGACCTTTCGCAACCGTTGCATCTGTATCATAGGACAGTCTTGCATCAACTTCTGTAGATACGCGACCTGGAATTATTTCAAGTATTTTTAAACCGAACGATACAGCCAAACGATCAAACGCCAAAGACACTACATGAGCCGCAGAAGCTTCAGCACCCAAAGATTGTCTAGCCGCTTTTAGCGTGTCATCAACTATTTCTTGATATTGAGGCATTTGAGCCGCTGCAGTAATCAATGAAGGATTAGTTGTTGCATCTTGAGGTTTATACGTCTCAATTGCTTGAATATCACCCGTATCCGCAACAACAACAGTCACTTCCCTTAATTGATCAAGTAAACTTTTTTGCATAACAAATCCTATAAAGTAAAACTAAAATGAATAATACGAAAAATCTGTCGAATCGTGTTTGGCAACACAATTCGACAGATTATAAATTTAAAACTTAATTAAAAGTAAAGCGTTAAAAAACATTCATTGCAATTACCCACGCGACCTCATATATCGGTCAACGCTAGTTTCAACCACAGAACTGTGCTTAGCTTCTAACGCTTGTCTCGCAACATATTTACTTACTCTGCTTAACTTAGGCTCGTCTTTAATTAAATCAAGATATTTACTTACACCTGTAAACACGGGCTTTACTTGATTATTTTTTTCTAATTTATTAACTAAAGCTTGTTTTGCTAGGTAACGTCCAACTGTGCTTAATTTTTCACTTTCTTGCTGTTTAGCAAGATATTTTGCAACACTAGATAACGCTACAGATGAAGAGGCGTGTAAAACTTTAGCTTGTTTATCTAATATAGACTGTTTAACAACATATCTAGCGACACCTGTGGGTTTAGGTGCATTAGTTTGCTTGTTTAAATAACGTGTTACACCTGTTAATTTATGCAATTTCTCTTGTTTTTTTAAATAATCAGAAACACCCGTTACTTTAACTTCAGGAAATAATGCCTGCCTTTGTTTGTCAGCAATTGCGAGCTTATAAAGGTACTTTGTAACACCAGAAATAGGCGCGCGCTGTTGATCTTTTAAATATTTTTCAACTCCAGTTACTAAACCTAAGCGGGGTAACAGTTGATTGTCGTCTTCGATTACTTGGCTTGCTAAAAAGAGTTGGTGTGATTTTTCTAAATATTTACTTACTCCAGTAACACCTGGAATAACCTCGCGTGCTTCTATAATGGGTGCTTCTACAAGTTCAACTGGTCTTTTTTTCATGAAGAAAAATAAACCTGCCACCATGGGTAAATAAAAACCGTTCGAATGATTTTTATTCATCAACTATCCCCGATTACGCATGTATTTTTCAACTCCAGTTGCAACATCACCTGTAGCTGATTTTTTATTTAATGCATGTTTAGCCAAATATTTTGCAACGCCTGTAGTTGTAGCCGCAAACTTTACTTGTTTTTCAATATAACGTGAAACACCAGTCCCTGACTTTCTATTCAAATACCGCGCTACGCCAGTTAAACCAGTTGAAATCTTAGTCTCTGCAGTAGCACTTCCTGATTTTTTTGCACAAAATTTACCGCGTAATAAAAATCCAGCTATTGAAATTAAACCAACTATTCCCAAAAGATAATTTAATGAAAAATCACTATTTTTTTCTTCATTAGATGGTAATGCAGGTTCTGCTGAAGCGGCAACATTACTTATATTGGTTGATGATTTAACTGCTGTATCAGCATGATGTTTATAGGAGTCATCGCTATAAATTACTGTAGGCTCAAAATTTGCCGCAGGAAAATTCTTATCAACACCAGAACTTGCTGTACTTTTACTGCTAGTTGCAGATGAACCTGCGTTACTTTTAATATAATCGGCGTCTTGATAAACAACTTGTGGCTCAAAATTTGCCGCAGGAAATTTTGTATCAGCGATTACCAATGAACTACTTAGCAATAAGACTGAAAACAAACTATTAAATAAATTACTTTTTTTCACTTGATCACCCTTAGTTATGTAGAAGAAAAACGTGCTTTCAGGTACAAGAAAACACGTTCTCTTTTTTATTTTTATAATAAATACTATGTATTATCGAAGCATTGCTTCAACTTTATCCATTAAATTT
Source organism: Methylococcaceae bacterium (assembly GCA_007280895.1). Taxonomy (GTDB): domain Bacteria; phylum Pseudomonadota; class Gammaproteobacteria; order Methylococcales; family Methylomonadaceae; genus Methylovulum. The sequence goes on along the minus strand of QYQN01000010.1, from coordinate 9,613 downwards.
TCAACAGTAAATCCAAACTCTTTGAACAAATCAGAGGCAGGCGCTGATTCTCCAAAACGATCTAAGCCAATAATCTTGCCTTCAAGACCAACATATTTCCACCAACCATCAGTACTTCCGGCTTCAATAGCAATACGTTTACTAATGTTTGAAGGAAGCACTGACTCACGATACTCAGCAGATTGCTCTTCAAAGACATTAGTTGAAGGCATTGAAACAACGCGAATTGAAATAGCTTTGCTTGCCATTTCTTTAGCAACCTTAACAGCAAGTTCAACTTCAGAACCTGTGCTGATAAGAATCAATTGAGGCTGCCCTTCACCTTCAAAAATCACATAACCACCTTTTGATATGTCAGTAATTTGTTCTTGAGAACGCGGCATAAAGGTAAGATTCTGTCTTGAAAAAATCAAAATACTAGGTCCATCAATTCTTTCTACGGCCGATTTCCAAGCCACAGCAGTTTCAACAGAATCACATGGTCGCCAAACACGTATACCTGGAATTAACCGTAATGTAGCAATTTGTTCGACAGGTTGGTGAGTTGGACCATCTTCGCCCAAACCAATTGAATCATGTGTATAAACAAATACAGAGCGAATTTTCATTAATGATGCCATGCGCAAGGCATTGCGTGCATATTCTGAAAACATTAAGAATGTCGCACCAAAAGGAATGAGTCCGCCATGCAAGGCAATACCATTCATAATAGCTGACATACCAAATTCTCTTACACCATAATTAATGTAATTTGCTGCGGGCTTGTCATGACGCATGGGTTTATAACCTGACCACTCTGTCATGTTTGAACAGCCTAAATCTGCTGATCCACCAAACAATTCTGGTAAGAAACCTGCGTAAGCGTCAATAGTTGCTAATGAAGACAACCTTGAAGCTGTTGTTTTGGCTTCTTGATTAACACTCTCAATAAAGCTTGTTACATTGCTTGACCAAGAAGCAGGCAAATCTCCTTTCATGCGACGTTCAAATTCATTTGCTAATTCTAAATTAGCTTGTTTGTAAGCCGTAAAAAGAGCATTCCAATCATTTTCTGCTTGCTGACCACGTGCCTTAGCATCCCATTTCTCATAGACTGAGTTAGGAATCTCAAAGGAACCATGATTCCAGCCTAAGGCTGCTTTTGTTAGATTGATTTCATCATCACCTAATGGAGCACCATGACATTCATGCGTACCTGCTTTATTAGGAGATCCAAAGCCAATGGTTGTTTTGCAACAAATCAATGTCGGTTTATTAGTGATGGATTTAGCTAATTCAACGGCTTTTTTTATTTCTTCTGCATTATGCCCATCTACATCAGCAATAACATGCCATCCATAAGCCTCAAATCGCTGAGGTGTATTATCTGTAAACCAACCGTCAACATGACCATCAATTGAAATGCCATTATCATCCCAAAAGGCAACTAATTTACCAAGCCCTAAGGTTCCAGCTAATGAGCAAGCTTCATGTGAAATGCCTTCCATAAGACAGCCATCACCCAAAAACACATACGTGTAATGATCAACGATTTTATGCTCTAGCGTATTAAAATGTGCGGCTAAGGCTTTCTCGGCAATTGCCATTCCGACTGCATTAGTGACGCCTTGTCCTAAGGGACCAGTAGTCGTTTCTACGCCGGGCGCATAACCATACTCAGGATGTCCTGGGGTTTTTGAATGTAGCTGGCGAAAACTCTTAAGATCGTCAATTGATAAATCATATCCAGTTAAATGAAGTAATGAATAAATTAACATTGACCCATGACCATTTGATAACACAAATCGATCACGATTAAACCATTGGGGATTAGTTGGATTATGAGATAAAAAATCATTCCAAAGTACTTCTGCAATATCAGCCATACCCATTGGGGCGCCAGGATGTCCTGATTTTGCTTTCTGAACTGCATCCATGCTTAATGCGCGTATGGCATTCGCTAACTCTCTACGCGAAATCATATTTATCTCCTTCTTGCTTGTGTTGTGTGGGTGACGTGTTAGTGCTCTACATGAACAAAAACATCTTAATTCTTATAAATTAATAAGGTGAGCAATTAATTGCCCACCTTATTATTAATCATTCTAGGTTAGCGTGTCTCTCTCTCATCACCTCTTCAGGAATTCCTTTATCGTGGATGATGTGAGATATTGTGGCTTCTAAAAATAATAATGTTGATAATTCAAACACAGTACCCATCGGCATACCTAATACTTTTCCATACTGTTCTGAACGACCAATTTGAAAAACTGCATCTGATAACTCACCAATAGTCGACTCTGCCTTTGCTGAAATCAATACGATCTTTGCGCCAACTTTCTTAGCATTTTTAGTAAATGCAATGAGTTGCTCTGTTTCTCCTGATCCAGAAATGATGATTAATAAATCACCCTCTTTGATACTTGGCGTAACAATTTCACCGACTACGCTGACGGTGTAACCACCGTGCACAAGACGCATTGCAAAAAAATTACCAACTAATTTAGAACGACCAGCACCCGCAATAAAAATTCTATTAGCATTATCCAGTATTGTTGTCAGTTTGACATCATAAGAACTGTCTGTAGCTTCAAGAATGCTAGATATTTTTTCTACAACAAGTTGCTGGTGCATTGCTTATACCTCAGTTGCATCAACTAATTCGCGAATTTCACGAGCTGCTTCAGCTGGGGATGGAGCACCATAAATAGCGGCACCAACTACGATGATGTTTGCGCCTGCTCTCACTACATCTTGAACTGTAGAAGCTTTGATACCGCCAGCAACAGAAATTCTTACATTTAAACCTAATTTTGCAATCTCATTTAAATCTGAGAAAGGTGTATGACCAGCTGCTTGAGCATCAAGACCAGTATGAATACCCATAACATGGGCACCAGCTTCTGCCGTTGCACGTGCACAGGCAACTTTATCTTCAACATTGATAAGGTCAATTTGCGCTTCTGCACCATGTGCGTTAGCTGCTTTGATAACGCCGATACATGTTGCAAGACCAGAAACGCCTAATACTGTACAAATATCCGCTCCTGCTGCATAAAATGGAGTTGCTTCATATTCGCCAGCATCCATAGTTTTTAAATCAACTAAAAGCAATTTATCAGGAAATTTTGCTCTTAATGTTTTTACTAAATTTACGCCATTGTGTTTAATGCATGGAGTTCCGATTTCAAAAATATCAACATGAGGTGCTACTTGCTCTGCAAGTGCAACTGTTGCGTCAAAATCTAATGAATCCAATGCCATTTGAATTAATGGTCTAGCCATGATATGTGCTCCGAAGGGTTATTTAATAATTATTGTTTATGCTTAATTGTTTTGCGAATATAACTGTAAAGTAATTTAGGGATGACTGTCAATGCCAAAAATATTATCTGCCTGCATTTGACCCAGAAGTAAGACGTGCTCAAGCTTTTTTAGCTTATCAATAGTATGACTACTATAGCTAATCAAATCATTGATTATTAATGAACTCATGTTTTCTGTGATTATTTTTTTGAGTCTTTATTTGTATAAAAACAGACTTAACAATTTATTTTTCTTGCGTCTTCAGGTCTAATTTGACTTAAAATCTTGCTACATTTCTTTTTATTAAAATTTTCATTATGATGCAATTATCTTCTTTAAAAGCCTTCATTATCGACATGGATGGTGTGTTGTGGCAAGGCAATCAGGCTTTTGATGGCATAGAAAACTTTTTTTCTACTCTTCGTGATAAAAATATCAAATTTGTCTTAGCCACTAACAATGCCAGCCATACTCGAAAACAATATGTTGAAAAATTGCGCAGTATGAATGTGTTAATTGCTGAAGAGGAAATCATTACTTCTGGCACAGCAACCGCTCATTATCTTTCTCAAACTAATGATGCTGCTTCAACCAGAGTGTACGTCATCGGTGAAGACGGCGCGCGGGAACCCTTACGTGAACTAGGCTTTACCTTAACTGAAGAGTATGAACTAACAGATCAACTTAAACATACGCATGGTGCAGACATTGTGGTTTGCGGCAAGGATCATGCTCTTACTTGGGATAAATTAGCCACGGCAACGCTCAATATTAATGCTGGTGCATTATTTATTGGCACTAATGCGGACACTAGCTTACCCACAGAACGTGGTGTTATTCATGGCAATGGCGCCATTCTTGCCGCCTTACACACAGCAACTCGTGTTCAACCAGTCATTATTGGCAAGCCAGAGCCTTTTATTTATCAACAAGCGCTGTCTTTACTTGGCACCACGATTGATGAAACCATTGCCATTGGTGATCGCCTTGAAACAGATATTTTAGGTGCTGTAAGAACAGGCATGCGAAGTATTTTAGTGCTTTCTGGTATTGCCACTCATGCTGAGGTTATTAGCTCTGCTTATCAGCCCACCTGGATTATGCAGGATATTCAGGCAATCACTAACGCCATTAGTTTACTCCCTACAGTAAAGTAAATATTAATATATTTGTTACGTTGATCCTTGATTGAACACTGAAAACATGGTGAATTGCATAATTAAAAAACACACTCTACAAGATTTTATACTTCACCTGCACTTCACTGCCTATTTAATTTCATACTGTCATTAATATTATGTCTAATTTTTTATCCATTATACGATGGATGCATTAGTTATTTTAATTCCCTTATTTCCTTTGGGTGCGGCCTTAATTATTGCTAGCGGCATGCTGCTGGGCTTGCTGCGAGACAATGCACAGGAAGTCTTTACCGCTGAGCTGACTACCTATTCACTAATGCTTTCGTCATTAATGGCAGGCTGCTTATTTATTGCCGATCTTGCTGGCAAAAATCAAGGCACATTTAGTACAGGCGAATGGCTTAGTAGTGATACTTTAGCTATTCATTTCAACTTTATAAGTTCAGGTTTATCGGCAAGATTAGCGGCGTTATTTTCGTTATTACTTAGTGTTATTTGTTATTTTTCTACACGTTATTTACGTCATAACCGTCACTTTCATCTCTATTTTTTTATCTTAAGCTTGTGTTCTTTTGCAGCGCTCATTGGCATGTTATCTGGCAATGCAGTGGGCACTTTAATAGGATTAGACATCGCGGGCGTGGGTAATTATTTTATAATCAGCTACGTTTTTCAACGCCCCGCCACTTCGCTTAATGCGTTCCCTGCGTTCATTGCAGACCGCTTAGGTAATGCCGCTTTTATTGTTGGTATCAGCCTGATTTTTGTTTGGCACAATACGCTTAATTGGGCCGATATAAATGCGCTTGCTAGTGAATTTACTGTGGGCGAAGCAACTGGAATAAGTTTATGTTTTACACTAACTGCTTGTGCTAAATCAGCACAACTTCCATTCACCTTATCTGCACTCCGAACAATGGCTGCCCCGCTGCCAGCAAATACGCTTTTTTTTAGCGGCTTTATGTTGCACTCTGGCGTTTTTCTTGTGTGTTTATTACAGCCTATTTTTTCTCGTTCACCTTTTGCTATGGCGGTATTAACCATTCTTGGTATTTGCACAACTGTCTTTAGTTATTTAACAGGGCAAACCCAAACCAACGCCAAAAGCATTTTGGCATTTTCTGCTACTGGACAATTAGGTTTAATGTTCATTGAATGCGGACTTGGTTTTTTTGAAGTAGCTAGTTGGCATTTAATGGCTCATGCGCTGGTACTCTGCACTATCTTGCTTTCTCCTCAGAAGTTGCAATCCTTAGTTTCATCCACCCCACCCCCCATCACGTGGCCCTTTAGTTTATATACCGCTGCGCTTCATTACGGTTGGTTAAACCAAATCCTTGATTGGGCCTTTATTAAGCCAATTCGTGGCTTAGCCGTGGACTTAAGTTATTTTGATGACCATATTATTGATCGCATGATGGGTGTTCCTAAACTAACCTTCCCCAATTTATCTTCCTTAGCACAAGCTGAAATTCCCCCCTTAGCCACCTCTGACACCGCCGAACCTTCCCTCATTTTATTGACGGGCAGTGGTGTAGCGGGGCATCTTACTGAGCTTGCCGCAGCAAGTGTGCATTGGTTTGAAAAACGTTTTGTGGCAGGCTCTCTCAATCGTCAAGCAGTGCGTTTAAGTCGCCAATTGGGGCATACTGCTAATCGTTGCGAACAAATTATTCTTAGACCTCGCTATCTTATTTTGTTTGTTTGCATCACTTTTTTAGTCGCCTTTTAATTACTTACATATTACCTGCATGGCTACTCCTTGGTCATTTTTACTATTTCTGCCCCTCACTAGCACGCTCGTACTTATCCCGATCGTTACATTTATCTGCGTAGTATTTAGTGCCACAGTCGCGCTTAAAAGACAGCTCGCTTACCTTGGCAGCAGTGCGACGTTACTTGTAAGTATTTATCTTTTAATAACTTTCGAGCCACAAACAACGACAGCTCATTTTCTTGAACACGCGCATTTTGCAGGCATGCACTATTGTGTCGGAATCGATGGTTTAAATATTTTATTTATTCCCTTAACTGCATTATTAAGTTGCTTATTATTGCTTTATGATTCTCTCTCTCGGCAAACTGGTTACCCGCACTTCGCTGCTTGCGTTTTAGGCTATGAAACAATCTTAATGGGTGCCTTCACTGCCCTTAATTTACTGCAATTTTGGTGTTGGACTGCGTTAGAATTAGTGCCACTATTATTATTATCGCTGCACACGGGCACCGGACAGAATCGCCGCTGGGTGTTATCGTTATTACTGCAATATTGGGGTAGTGGTTTATTAATGACATTAGCAGGCTTTTTATTTCTTGCCTTTGGTTTGGTGGGTTCGGATCATGAGCTAACATTTGACTGGCAAACGCTCAAAGAAAATAATGCTTATTTGCACGATGAAACGTTAATTTTTATCTTACTTTTTTTTGGATTTTCAATTCGTATGCCGTTATTCCCTTTTCATGGCTGGCTACCTGTGTTATCAGAACACGGTACCGTCGCCAGTACTGGAATTTTTTTAATAGGCATAAAACTTGGTATTTATGCTGTACTTCGCTTCATCTTGCCGTTACTTCCAGGCGTTGCTGAAAATTGGGCTTACTTTGTTATAAGCTTAGGTATTATTAGCCTTTTTTATGGTGCATTACTCGCCCTTATACAAATCAATGCTCGCCGTTTAATTGCCTTTGCTGCGCTGAGTCACTCGGGCATGTTAATTGTAGGGGCCTTTGCTTTCAATGAATTCAGCCTTACCAGCAGCTTATTTCTCAGTGTGTTTTATGGACTTGCTTCAGCAGGATTATTAATCGCCATTGGGTTAATTTATGAACGCACTCAAACTAGCTTTATTCCTCGCTTAGGAGGACTGTTTGACACTAATAGTGCACTTGGCGTGTTATTTTTTATTGCCGCATTTAGTACATTAATAATTCCAGGGACACCAAGCTATGAAACGGCTTATTTACTTATTTCAGGCATTATTGATGAATATGGCTGGACTATTGCCCTACTCTTGTTACTGGGCAACCTCTTCACTGCTGCGGTTTTATTGCGCGCCTTTCAGCAACTCTTTATTGCTACACCTCGACGCTTTACTGTATCCAATAAACAGCTTAAGCACTATGCTTCCCACACAACTAAAAAACCCCTTATTGGCACGATAATTTGCGTATTACTGTTAGCCTCAGGCTACTACAACAAACCGTGGCTTAACTTACTTAACCATGATATTTCTGCCTTATTCCGCAGCTTCCCTATCCATAGCTCTGGGCGGTTGCCGCTACTTCCCGCTGTTAAATGAGCTCGTTAGCGCAACTGAGTGTAGCCACGTTTATGCCCTTTGGGTGAACTTTTTCAAAGGATGATGATAAATACTTACACCGACGTTACTCCGTAAGCTCAGTTATAATTGGTTTATCGCTAGCTATTCTTTTTTATTATCCCTATGAACTTATTAAGCCTTATCATTGCTACCCCCGCTTGTGGAGCATTAATTATAGGGTGCTTTTCATCTGCCACGCTTGCTAAAAAAATCAGCCTCGCCGTTGCGGGAGGGGAGCTATGTCTATGCTGCCTAAGCATTTTCTTGTTTGATCGCAACGCAAACACCTTTCAGTTTCAAGAAAAATATACCTGGATAGCACCGCTTCATATTGATTATTCAGTTGGTGTAGATGGTTTATCTCTGTTATTTTTACTCATGACCGCCTTACTTACCGGACTGGCATTATTGGCTTCTTGGCAGCACAACAACATTAAGCCTTTGGAGATAAGCTTAATGTTACTCGCTGAAAGTACGGTTATGGGCAGTTTAACAGCATTAGATATGATGCTATTTTTTTCGTTTTGGCAACTTACCGTGCCCCCCATTTATTTTTTAATTAGCTTCTCTGGTATGGGTCCGCAACGCCGTAACGCTGCAAATAAATACTTGATTTATATGCTATTTTCAAGCATACCTTTATTTATAGCGATCATGCTATTAGCCGTTCATCACACCACACTGTTGCTTGGAAATACGCTTGACACCCTTAGCTTTGATTTTCAGATATTGGTTGAGACACCACTAACGGACTCATTACAAAACAGTATTTTTCTGTTATTTCTGCTAGGTTTTGCTTTTAAAATTCCCTTAATGCCCTGTCATACGTGGTTACCCACAGTAGCAATGGAAGCGCCTGCTCATATCACTGCGCTTATTTTAGGCTTACCTACAGGCATTTATGGATTAATGCGTTTTGCCATGCCACTAGCGCCCTCAGCAGCCGTTCAATACAACTGGGTCTTAGGTATTTTAGGTGCCATCACCTTAATTTATGCTGCTTTGATAGCCTTGCAGCAAAGTAATTTAAGACGCTTATTGGCTTACACTCATATCAGTCAAGCTGGGTTGATTATTATTGGCATTGCATCGCTAACAATACAGGGTTTACAAGGAGCTCAATTTCATCTTATAAATTTAACGCTGATTAGTGGCTCACTAATGCTACTTGCTGGCGTCCTACAACAACGTTTAGGCAGTACTGAACGACTTCATCTGGGCGGTTTAGCTAAGACTATGCCTTACTTTACCGGCATCTTTGTCGTGTTTATTTTGGCCAGCATTGGCATTCCTGGTACCAGTGGTTTTCCTGCGGAGTTATTATTAATTTTGGGCGCCTTGATAGCCCACCCAAGTTTAGGTGTTACCGCCTTAGTTGGTTGCGTTATTAACACCAGTAATATGTTGTTATTTTTCCGTAATGCGTTTTTGGGCAATGTTAATAAATCGCCGTTAACTCATCATGGTGATAGTCACAAGCAGCAATTGTGGTGGTTATTTGTCCCCGCATTATTGCTTATTTTGTTAGGTGTATTTCCCAATTCAATACTTAAATTAAATCAAATTACCACGCAAAATTGGTTATCACGCTTACTGGAGCTTCCTAATTGGAATGAACATAATGCCTCGCTGAGCCAGTTGTAAACCTAGTGCTACACATAAAAAAAGGGCAAACATTGCTGCGTTGCCCTTTGTTATAGCCTTACCAAATAATGAATGCTTTTACCAATACCTTCGCCAATTGGCATGAGTAATTTATAGATATCGAAGGAAAGAGAAAGGTCAGAGAAGGTAGAATACCGCTTCTAACAGAGCATTCACACCCAAACTGACCATGAACGAAATCATAGCAATACTCAACACCGT
>QYQN01000100.1 GCA_007280895.1 Methylococcaceae bacterium | reverse complement strand
TGATCTTGTTCCGAAACAATGGCATTAATCAGTGAAATAAGTAAATCGCTATTTTCTTCGCTACCAAATAATTTTTTAAACGCGAAATCAACGCGGGGATTTATCTTGCACATTTTTAGGGAAGCCTTTATTGATTTAAGCTCTAAAACAGAGGTTTTTTACTAAGCATCAAAATCAGAAATTATTAATCTAGCTGTCCCTTCGAAGATAAAATCTCTTCAACCTTTATTTTGTAAAGAGGGAAGCTAAATAATTACCTGTTTTTGATTATCTTAATTTGGATTATGGCCATCGATTATTAAATCCACATTATCCATTATTAAAATAACTTTATTATTTTGCCCATTCTTTTTTCTTCAAAAAGAAAATAATTGTCCCCCCCTATTAAGCCAATAAACGCAGCGGGCAGAGAATATGCGTAAACAGCCCCTTCAAGCCCTAAGTTTGGTATCCACAAAAAAGCTAATCCTGACGTTGCAATGCCACCCAACACTGACAAGATCATAAATGGTTCTTTTTTAAAGGCGCGTAAATATGATGCTTCAGCAAAGACAATATGATTAATTAAACATACTACACACAGTATTGAGAAAAGCGTGACGGGTAACAGTCTTATAGCATATTGTGATGAGATGTAATTAAGACCATATACCCCTGCTAAAACACACGAAACACTTATTAATAAAAAGATACTTGATTGAATTAAACTGCTTTTAAACAAAGCATTTAACTGTCCAAACTGTTTTTTTGCTATTAATTGACCAAACAAAGGTACTTTTGTTGTTATCCAAACCATTGCAACGCCATTTATTGCCATGATAATTTGTAAACTCATGCCCATTTGCCCTGCGGCGATGGGTCCCTGTGTTTTAAATAATAGTGGATTAAAAATTTGAAAAATAAAGTAACCACTCATCCAACTTACGGCAATTCGCCATTGAAAAGGCCATATTTCATGCTTCCAACTCATTCCTGATAAATCGGAAGACTGTTTAATAAGCAAGTCGTAAAAAAAATGTCTAAACCTGATTATTAAAAAACTTAAGCCAATTAATAACATTGTTAAACTATTTGCTACGAGTGCAAATAATTCTCCACCTAAAATTAACGTAATTGCTACTGCAGTCACTGAAAAAACAGATTGAAATAATCTCAACGAAGCAATTATAGACACTCGTCCACACCCTTCCAATACCGCTAATGAGGCAATAATAAACAAATTAATAGCGGTAATAAAGACTAAACATAGCCAAGGGATTGCAATTTTTGACTGCTGAAATTCGGTTATGGAATCCACGCCAAAAAAATACAAGCCTGCAGGCATTAACAGTACAACCATTAATAACGCGGCAACGCCAAACCACGTATAAGCAAATTTGAGTAAGGATTGTAAACGTCGTTTGGCAGTTAAACTTCCTGATACGGTTCCGTCTGCTTGCCATGTTAATTCAGCCATCTCGTGGCTTGCAAATTGAATAAGTGCGAAGTTAAGGCCTAGCTCAGCAAAAATTTGCAAGGCAATTAAACTATTGAAAGTATAGTAATAGCCTTGCATTTCTTGCGTTAAAAAATGCGCTACTAAAAAAATAGTTAATAAACCAGCACCTACATTCCACCCTCGCCCTAGAAGAGTAATAAAAATGGCTCTGTCGATGCCGGTAAAGCTAGCAAAACGCTTCATTGACTGCCTTTTATTTTAATTTTCATAAATTTTAATTACTTAACTGAATAGGTTGCTAAGAAGTTAAATCAGATGTTTATGTCGCTGATCATTTTATTGACAGAAATACTGGGTCAAATCTTGCATTAAAGTATCTAATTTAAATTCAACATAAGCAGCAACTATTTCTTATTTATACGCAATAATTAATGCGTTGTGCCATTGATGAAAAACCGCAATCAACGTTGGTGCGGTGAGAACTGCCTCACTCTATGAGTCTAAGTCTAAGTCTTACTCTATAGCATTGCTTAGCTTGTCTGTAACCCATGTTGGTAAGTCGCCAAAACGATGCTCTAATTGTTTTTTTAAGTAATTTAGACTCGCCTTCTACTCGTCCTTGTTTTTTTATCCCTTAGCTATACATAATCACGCTTTACTTAAAGGGTGCATATTAGATATCTTTCCTAAATATGACTCTAAGTAAATCATAGTGGGTAAGCCGTCATTCCGGCATGAACTGCCGGAAACCAGTTGCCATAGATGGCAATAGGTCGTATCACTATAAGTTTCATGATAAGAATTCTACTATACGATATGTACATCCATGTACTCTGGATTCTTTGCAGTCCATGCCGGGATGACGAATGTGATGTTTTTCAGATGCTTATAAGATTTGTATTGATCGGTCTTATTTTTATTTAGGAAAGATGTCTATTATATGAATATAAATTGCACTGAAGGCATTAGTTTGATTGTTCAATTGCAATAGGTTGACGTAAAAAGTCTACGATAAATTGATAATCTTGTTGCTCTATTAAGGCAAATACTACTGTCATATCCACATTCATATATTCATGAACAATACGGTTACGCAGACCAACTGCAGCATTCCATTGTTGAAGTTGTGCATCTGTTATATGCTTTTTTGAGTGAAGACTCGCAAAGCTGTCGTAAGCTGAGATAGGTACTGGCTCACCTGACGCTTTTAATAAATGCTTGGTCTTGCCGATGGCATTTTCAATCAAAATTTGCAATCCGTGTAATGCACCATTTTGCTCCAACTTACTCAGCGATTGCTTGTTGATTAGTTTTTGCTGTGCCTCTTGTAGCAACGCGCTTTGCTCATCTGCAATACGACAACATTCTGCATGGTATAAATCAAGCCGCATAACACTGATTCCAATAATATTCTTCTAGCTCACGCCAAGTACGTTGCAAAAAATAATGCCATGCCAATGTCTCTTCGCCTTTAAGTATAAGACCTTCTTCGGCAACTACGGCACGCATGGTGAGTCGTGCATTTGTTAAATCAATCAAATCTATCTTGTCGTCGGTGACTTTAAGTAATTGTGCTAAGGTTCGCCTTAAGGTTTCTGTTTGTGCCAATACTGTCATTATGTTGACTTCAGGTTGCCGGCGCCAACGAATTGCAATATCCCAATCACTTTCCATATGCACTTTGCCATTAACTTGACTACCTATCAGAACAGCCAACTCCAACTGTGGAATATTCAAGAGGCATTGCCTTAAGGCCTCCTCATCTAACTTAAGTTTTGTAAGCATAGCTTCTTCCTAAAATATCACCTATGGATTGATCACAAGCCACTAAATTATACGCAATAATTAATGCATTGTGCCATGATGAAAAACCGCGATCAACGTTGGTGCGGTGAGAACTGCCTCACTCTATAAGTCTAAGTCTTACTCTATAGCATTGCTTAGCTTGTCTGTAACCCATGTTGGTAAGTCGCCAAAACGATGCTCTAATTGTTTTTTTAAGTAATTTAGACTCGCCTTCTACTCGTCCTTGTTTTTTATCCCTTAGCTATACATAATCAGGAATGAGTGAAGAACTGGTCGCTGATTTAATTTGCCCCAACCATTTATTTAACGTTTCTTTGCTCAGCGTTACACCACAGACTGAACCTTTATCCGTTACGCCGACTAATACGGTGGCGCCCTGTGCATTGGCAAAAACAATCAGTGACTCAATAACCGAACGATCAAAAGAGGTTTTAAACTCCTATGTGTTGGATTCTCCTGAAGCAAGGTAAGACTTAAGATTCAAAAGGATTATTGCCCCATGATAAGAGCAACTGAATTTCTTGCTTAAGTCCTTCCAAAGAAGTCAGACCGGGCTGATAACCAAAATCTGCCGCCTTTGTATTTAATGAATAGTAGTGGGGCTTATTACCTGTGGCGTTAACACCGGCACTGGTTGATATTACGTCATAACGCAAACCAAAATTGTCTTGCATGGCAGCTAATAACATCGGTTTATCGATGGGGGCTTTGCTGTAACAATCAACCACTGCATTGGTTGCAGATGACGCCAACAGTGCCACAACCAAGTTATAAAAATCAGAAGGATGTATAAAGTCGCGAACAATATAATCCGCTGAAGTTTTTAATACCGTTTTACCGCGAATGGCACGGACAATATCGGTGATTAAAAATCGTGCCGATATATCTTGGGTATGACTAAAATAATTAAATACCCGAATATCAATAATCGGTAAGTGTGCTAACGAGCGATGCCGACATTCGGCATGTAGCTTGGCGACGGCATACCAATCTTGTGGTTGTAAATTATTAATGGCAACCATTGCCTTGGTGTTTTCATCAACCGGAGCTTCAAAACTTGAGCCATACGCTGCACCGCTACTTAGAAAGATATAGCGGCACAGTGGGTGCTGCTCTAAATAACTCAAAGCCATTTGATCGTATTTTAAGGTTACATCAAATATTGAGGCCCCCATTGCCGCTGCTTGTGCCGGATCACCTACACCTACAAAATTTAAGAGGGCATCAAAATGCACCTCTGTACTGAAAGCTGCGAAATCTTTGACAGTGTGTCGTTCTTGTAAGTCAACGCTTGTTAGCCAGTTCGTTACTGCTTCTGGACGGCGAGCAAAGAGGACTAATTCATGACTGTCTTGTTTGGAAAAGGCTACTATCAAATCTTTTGCGATTTGGCTGGTGGCTCCTAAAATAGCTATTTCCATTATTTTGATAACTCTACTTTAGTCGTTAAAAAATAGCCGCCGGTTTTTGACGCGCCGCGAAATTCAATGCGCTTAGTTTCTTTAAGTTGCTTGAGCCAGCGCTCAATATTTTTGCTTGAGGTCGGCACTTTCTCAGCAAGCGATGGTACCCGCAGGCCAGGGTACTGTTTTATTACTGCAAGCAAGAAATTTACTCCCTCATTTACTCCCTCATCTTTAAGTTGAGAAAAACGCTCTTTTTCTTTGCCTAAGGTTTCTTTAAAAACAGTTACCGCCATTCCACCCTGAGTAGCTTCGTAGACCGGCTCAGGCAAACCATAGGCCACAAAGGTTTCAATGGCTCTACGTACACCACTGCCATATTTCTCAATCAAATTAAGTTCTTTAAAAATAGAGGCAATTTGTTTGTTACGTAGATGGGATTTGTAGTGGCCTGATTTAATCTTTTCAACGGTCAAATCTTCTAGCAGCGTGCCGGGATTAAAGAATTCGATACGGTCGTCAAATATCTTAATAGTTGAATCATTGGCGCTACGATAGTCACGATGAACGATCATATTAATCACGATTTCTCGAATGGCGTCCATAGGATAATCCCAACGCTCTTCACGTTTTGGGTTACCGGTAATGATATAGGCTTTGTTTGTGTGCTTACGGATAAAATCCATAATCCGGGTAACTTGTTCTATCAATGAATCTTTACTGGTGATGCTGTCTTTGATGACAGTTTGCGTTGCAAACCGACCTGCTTCGATCGTACTCAGCAACACATCATTTTTTGAAAATAATAAATGACAACCAAAAGTGGGACGCTCATCCTTGATAAGTTCAAATTTTTCCAGAACCGCCGTAAAAGAGGCTTTAAGCGAAAGTGCATCAGCAAAGGCTTGCACCTTAACCTGAGAAATACTGTCGAGTCCATGAACTGGGTCAGGATGGTAATCCCAACTTGAGTTGATCAGCTTAATGTGGGCATCGGATATTTCCGTGGGCGACATTTGATGATTGGCGTTGCCGATGCGTTTAAAATATCGACCTTTGCAGGCCACGGGCTTAATGGGATATTCATCTACACTGATCACTGCCACTGTTTTACCGTCAAGCAGAATAACTTCAATATCGGGAATAACACTGGGAGTCGTATTTTGCTTGCATTGGTTAACCCAACCTTGCAGAGTTTCCGCCTTAATATCAACACCTGTGACTTGACCAGCATCGCTTACACCAACTAACACTAGGCCTCCTTTAGAATTAGCGAAAGCAACTAATGTTTCAATAAGCTCTTTCTGAAAACTGGTTTTAAACTCGACCCGAGCGCTCTTGCCCTGTTGAATTAGGTTACGGAAATAGTCATCTGCGTCAGGCGTTTTACTTAAATGGTGTATTAATGACAATTTCGCTGATGGCATTACTTTGATTAATTTCCGAAAAGATCAGCGTGTGAACCGGTGCGTGACAACCATAAATCTTTATGACTGTTCTTTGCCAATTCATTGACTCGTTTTGCAACTTCAACCTTGGACTGCCGCAATAATTTGATTTCGGATGCGGTCAACATCCGGGGTGTTAAGCAAATAACGCGCTTCAGACTCTGTAAGGCAGTCAAGTCTGAATCCAAACCGTTGATTCCACCAGCTTTCAAGTTGTTGTCCATGTTTTAACCTCAATTGTTCAAGAGTAACTACATTTAATGCCATGTTTGCCGAATGGGGTTTTCCTGTTAATACGGTTGCTCCCAGTACGTTGCCACCTCCGCGCATAATATGCGACCGCAAGTTCGCCAGAGTCCCACCTTGACCAACAAAATCATCAGTTAACAGATAAGCGCTGCCCGCCAATACATCCCCATCAAACTCCGCCTGCCTCGCCAAACGAGAAAAACCAT
The DNA here is from genome assembly GCA_007280895.1 of Methylococcaceae bacterium. GTDB lineage: Bacteria > Pseudomonadota > Gammaproteobacteria > Methylococcales > Methylomonadaceae > Methylovulum. The sequence goes on along the minus strand of QYQN01000100.1, from coordinate 938 downwards.
CTGCCCCTGTATGCGCCACAATGTTAATTTGTACTATGCCATTATCCGTAGGCCAATCCAACTGTTGGCCAAGTATATCAGCCAATGCTTCTGGTATAGCGTTTACACCAGACCCTTCCACAGCATGAGCTGAAACCAATATAGGTTTTTGCCCATCAAATGTATCGGCCAATTGTTCAACAATTATTAAATTCAGTAGCCCATTTACCAAGTGATAAGCAGCGTCGGGGTCACCAGACTTGGCAGCATGATATGATGGGTGCTGTTTTACCGATGATTCGTTGGCATGAATCCAAACAGGTGGAAACAGCTCCCACGAATAGCGAGTTGTCATTATGATTTTTTTCCAAGTCCAAGATCGGCAACTGAAATATAAAACAGAAAATATTTGATGTAAATATGCGTGCTTTTAAATGAGCCTGTTCCTTTCCTAATGCTGTATTCGTAGTGTTTAATCTACGTATTTCCATCAAATACCCAGCTTGTTATAAAAATCATTAACGCTGGCGTAAGTATTAACCTCTCCACGCTCAACTGCTTCAATAGCGGCTATGGTTTCAGCATACGGCAATTCTTGTCGGGCGATATAAGATCGCATCAGTTCACGCACAATCTGCGCTGCTGGTCGGTGCATTACAGCGGCCACAGCCATAAATTGTTCACGTAATTCCGGTTCCATCTTTATCGACATTTGTACTTCTTTAGACATAATAGTTACTCTGATTTGATCCTTGGCAAGGCCATTTTAAAGGGGGCTCTAAGCAGGGTCAACGGATACCTATTTAATAGCTGACAATCTACCTATACAACATCACCTTAAAAATTGGCTTGTAAGCATAAAATACAACTTCTCGTATGACGCCACATTTTTTGTGTTGAAAAAGGCAATGCAACTGCAAAGATCACATCAGAATTTATCACAGGCTGGTGGCACCGAG
>QYQN01000150.1 GCA_007280895.1 Methylococcaceae bacterium | reverse complement strand
CTGCAGGCTTTAAAGCCTCAGATATTGGTTTAGATGCGTCTGTTGCGGGTGATGGTATTGTTGAGACAGATGTAACCGCTAAGTTAAATGGTATCGCCGGAGCTACTCCAACCGTTACGCCATTAGCATTGTCTGATGCACATAAAGCCTTATCTGCTGATTATGCACAAACCACAACTTCTAAAGTAACCTTGCATGCAGCAGGTTCGTTTACAGTGGGTGCAGGTATTAATGGCAGTGAAGAGTTATCTAATTCAGGATTTAAAGCGGGCAGTTACGGTGGCAGTGCCAGCGGCCAGCACATTAGCGATATTGATTTAACAACAGTAGATGGTGCTAATAAAGCAATCACTGCTATTGATAACGCCTTATCCACAGTAAGTACAGAGCGTAGTAATTTAGGTGCGGTACAAAATCGTTTTACGTCAACAATCTCTAACTTACAAACCTCAAGTGATAACTTAACCTCAGCAAGAAGTCGAATTCAAGATGCTGATTTCGCAGCTGAATCTGCAGCATTAAGTCGTGCTCAGGTCTTACAACAAGCAGGTACAGCCATGTTGGCTCAAGCAAATCAAACGGGTCAAGGTGTGTTGTCTCTTTTAAGATAAGACAGTTGAGCTGAAAATTGATTTGTTGAGTTAAAATAGTATTAACTAGCAGCGTTGATCAAAAGATTAACGCTGCTGTTTTTTTTAAATCAATCAGGAGTTAATAATGGATATTTCAGTGAGCAACGTAGGGGCTGCAATCAAGCATGCCCCAACTACTGCCCCAACTGCTGCAAAAATTGAGCATCACACAGCAGTAACCGATGCTGATAAAGCAGCGCATGTTGTGGATGGAAATAATGCAACAGTGGGTAGCGAGCCTACTCAAAAGCTAAGCGATAAAAAAATTGAAGATACTTTGGCAAATATTAATAATTTTTTTAAATTATCAGACCGATCAATGCAGTTTTCTTTAAGTGAAGGTACTGGAAAAACCGTTGTAGAAATAAAAGATGGAAAAACCGGGGAAGTCATTAGACAAATTCCTACAGAAGACGCGCTTAATTTAGAAAAAAAATTGGATGAAGTTCAAGGCTTGCTGTTTAGTAAAAAAGCGTAATTATTATAGGGTTAAGCATTAATTTTGTAACACGAGGAGAGTTATCATGGCCGCTATTACTTCAACAGGGTTAGGTTCAGGGCTTGATGTTAATGGGATTGTCACTAAATTAGTGGCTGCTGAAAGGATGTCAGCAGATACTCGAAATAGCAAAGTTGAGGCGACCGATAATGCAAAGATAACTGCGTATGGTACGTTTAAAGGTGCGTTGTCTGACTTTAAAGCAACGGTAACCAGTTTAAGTCAATCAAGTAACTATCAAAATATTACCGCAACCTCTTCTGACACAGCTGTGGTGAGTGCATCAGCATTAAGTGTTGCGGATGTGGGTGATTATCAATTAAAAGTCAACACCTTAGCGCAAAGCCATGCGTTAGCTTCCAAAGCATATACCGAGGCGACCAGCATTGTAGGTTCTGGCAACTTGACCGTCAATTTTGGTACAACAGTTTATGATCCTGTCACAAAAGTGTACAGCGGGTTTACCCAAAGTAGCACTAAATCCTCGTTATCTTTAACAATCGATTCTACTAACAACACTTTAGTCGGCATTCGTGATGCAATCAATGGTGCCAAAGCTGGCGTTACTGCTTCAATTTTAAATGACGGTACAGGTAATCGATTAATTTTAAAATCAAATGAAACAGGGTTAAGTAATAGTATTCAGGTTCAAGCTTCTGAAGTGGGGGGGGCGGGTTTGTCGGCGTTAGCTTTTGATGGCTCTAATCCAAATATGGTGCAAACTCAGACGGCAGAAAATGCGTCAGTAACAATTAACGGTTTAGAGGTGACGAGTCCTAGCAATACTATTTCAAGTGCATTAAAAGGCGTAACGTTTAACTTACTTCAAGCGAAACCTAGTCAAATTGTCAATATCAATATCAATCGAAATAACGATGCGTTGACCACTAAGTTAAGTACCTTTGTTGAAAAATACAATGCTTTAACTGCGGCGGTTAAAAGCGTTTCTTCGTATGATGCAGCGACCAAAAAAGGAGGGGTATTACTTGGCGATTATGTTTTGCAATCAGGCATGTCGCAAGTTAAAGCGGCAATGACGGATATGGTTGAGGGTGTATCGGGTAATTTAAAAACCTTGACTGATGTTGGTATTGGTTTGCAAAAAGATGGCTCCTTAAGTTTTGATAAAGCAAAATTAAGTGCTGCGCAATCCTCTGATATTGATGCTGTGACCTCTTTATTTGCAGTAATTGGACGTCCAACAGATGCAAATGTTCAATATATTATCAGTACCAAAGATACTCAAGCCGGTGCGTTTAATGTGGTTGTTTCTAAAGCAGCCAGCCAAGGGGCTTTATCTACGACAGCACTTACGTTTCCTTTGACAGTTGACGGCACTAACAATGCTTTTTCAGTTAAAATTGATGGCGTTTCATCAGGTACGCTTGCTTTATCCCAAAAAATATATGCTTCAGGTGATGATTTCGCTATTGAAATCCAGTCAAAAATAAATTCAGATAGTGCAATTAAAGCCAATGCTTCCGCAGTTTCTGTAGCTTATGATGCGGTCACGGGACAAATAGCCATTACCTCAAAAATTTATGGTGTAAATTCTACCGTTGAAGTTATTAATGGCAGTGCCGCACTAGGTTTGTCAGCAGCGACAGGGGTTGCCGGCAATGATATTGAAGGGACTATTGATGGGGTTACGGCACTGGGTGGTGGTCAATTTTTAACTTCAAATTCAGGCGATTCAAAAGGCCTAAAGTTATTAATTAGTGATACTGTCGTGGGGGATCGTGGACAAGTAAATTTTGGACGTGGTCTGATTGATAGATTATCAACAACCTTAGATCGATTATTAGCGACGAATGGCGCTATTGATGCGCGTACCAGTAGTTTACAAACGGAATTGACTAATTTAGCTAAATCACGCGCACAACTTGACGCACGGATGACGGCCTATCAAACACAATTGTTTGCAAAGTTTAATGCAATGGATGCATTAATGGGTACCATGCAAGCAACCAGCGCGTATTTAACACAACAAATTGCTGCAAGTACAAAATCTACTTCTAATTAAACTCGTTTTAAAACGGCTATATTTTAATATGGTAGCCGTTTTTTTTTGGTATAAATTCCCTCTAACACGAAAAAACAATGTCATGGCGTTTGATTACTTCAGCGACATCGACTTGGTTAATAATTTTTGCTGGAATGTCGCAATCTTCAGTGTGTAAGCCATACCTAGCAAGTGACTCAGCCTCCAAAAAAATATCTTTAATATCAAATATTTCAAGTGCGTTAAGCAAGGCTGAAACTTGTTTTTTTTCAGCAAGTTGTGGTTGTTGATTGGTTTTTAAATGGAATACAGCTTCATCAAGTAATAGTAAGCTAATGTGTTGATCAAATGCCGCTGTGGTTAAAATAATGTCGATAGTTTCTTGGATATACAGTCCGCAATAGGCTGGCTTTCTAAGAACAAATAAGTATTTTTTAATCATCTTATTAGCCAAATATGATAAAACGGTCAGTAATTAAGGTCGCTTCAATCAGCTGACCTAAGCCTGAAAATTGAAAACCAGTGGCAAGGTCATCTTGGTTTTTACCTTGTTTATGTGCCTCGTTCATACTTAATAAGCCTCTTCGTTGTGCCGCAGAAATACAAACAAGTAACTCAATATGAAATTCATTAGCAAGTTTGCTCCAGCGTGCAGTGTACGATATTTCGTCATCAGGAGGCGTTGCGTACTTTAAAGCATGATAAATGCCATCATGAAAAAAAAATATTTTTGCTACGGTATGTCCTTGTTGTAAAGCAGAAAGGATGAAATGATAAGCATGGCTTCCAGCATCGGAATGATAAGGGCTGGTATTTATTTGTATTGAAAAGTTCATTAATTAAATTACCGTGTCGAGAAAAATCATGTTTAATAATAAGTTGTTACTGTTTACTTTTATATAGTTTTTATGAAATTTACTTTTTTTCATACCGTTTTGCTGTTGGTGTTAATTGGTTTGCCGTGCTCCCAACAAGCACAAGAAATCTCCAGCATTGAATTGCCAGAAATGGGAGATTCCTCAGGAACATTAATGACTCCAGACGAGGAAAATGAGTTCGGCGAAGCGTTTTTTAGGAGCCTGAATGCTCAGATTACGATTAATCAAGATGCTGAAATTCAGCAATATATTCAAACATTAGGTGAAAAATTAGTGGTGAGCAGTGATGCTCCAGCGCATCCATTCCACTTTTTTGTTGTGCTAGAAAATGATATTAATGCTTTTGCAGGGCCAGGTGGCTACATTGGCGTTAATTCAGGATTATTTATCATGACCGAAGCAGAAAGTGAGCTTGCCTCAGTGCTGGCACATGAAATTGCTCATGTGACACAGCGGCATTTGTTTAGAGCTGCTGAAGCGGCGCAACGCTTAACTATTCCAACCATGGCAGCCACTTTGGCAGCAATTTTATTAGGGTCACAATCCCCTGCAATGGGGCAGGCGGCAATTATGGCTATTCAAGCCGGGAGTGTTCAGTTTCAGATTAATTTTACTCGTGAAAATGAAGAAGAGGCAGATCGGGTAGGGATGCAGGCGCTTGCCCATGCACAGTTTGATCCACGCAGTATGCCTACCTTTTTTGAGCGATTGCAGCAATCAACGCGTTATTATGGTCAAAATATTCCCGAATTTTTAAGAACACATCCCGTGACAGCTTCAAGAATCTCTGATACGCGTGGTCGGGCAGATACCTATCCTTACAAACAATATCCAGATTCTCTTTATTATCAATTAACAAAAGCCAAAATACGGGCACTTACTGCGCAAGATTTGCCTGAAATTGCGCGATATTTTCAGGGTAAATCAGCGCAAGGAATTACTGAACAGCGTGTTGTGGCGCGCTATGGTTTAGGTTTAATTTTGTTGAAAATGCAAAAATATAAAGAGGCCGAGGTAATCTTTTTAGCGTTACATGAGGCTTATCCTAATCAAGTGCAGTATGCCTCGGCCTTAGCCAAGGTGGCTGTTGAGGCAAAAGACGTTAAAACGGCATTACAAAGGTATCAGCAGTTGTCAGAATACTATCCAGATAATCAAGCAATTAAAATGGAATTAATCTCTACTTTAGTAAAAGCTGAAAAACCAGAGCAAGCCAAAGCATTAATGCTAACATTAAATGCACGTGTTAAAACATCGCCTCTGTATTGGCAAATGCTGGCACAAATATACAGTAAATTAATGCAGCCAATTGAATCTCATCGTTATTTGGCGGAATATTATTATGCGATGGGGCATACTCAAGAAGCTATTTTGCACATTAAGTTAGCGCAAAAAGCGAAGGGAATGAATCAGTTTTTAGCTGCAATTTTGAATGAACGATTGAATTTTTTTCTAATTAAGGTTCATGACGGGCAGTTGCGGCATTAATTTAAAAAAATGTGCATCTGTAACAAGCTAAATTTATTAGATTTTTATTGTTTTACTGCTGTATTGATAAACATACTGTTTCCAATTTATAGACAAGATAACTTTTTTGGGGATATAATACCCCACCTTTTGAGAGTTGGTCTGGTTAAACAGGCAAAAAAGGGGAGGATGGGCTTTATGCCCGTAATAACAATAATAAAATACGTGACTTTAGCTGGACTAGGTTAGTGGTTACTAACTAAATAATAACAATAATAAAAGTTCAACACGCCCGCTTTATGCGGGCTTTTTATTGCCTGTAAGTTTAGTGTTGTGCTGCCTTTGCGCAATGCCCATCAGGACATTGATTGACTTCTATTGTGATGTGGGACAAGGTGTTGCGTCCATCAAAGGTATGAAATTTGTGTAGCCGTTCTTTATAGTAGCTAGGTGTTTGAGGGTTGTCGGAGACGATTGAAATAATCACAGCAAAATGTCCAGGTCCTACGCGCCATATATGTAAATCTGCAACTCTATTATCTGCATCGCTTTCAAGGTGTTCTGTAATGGCTTGCTTATAACGAAAAGCAATGCTTTCATCGATTAACACAGGGCTTGTTTCACGCAATAAGCCATAAGACCAGTGTGCTATCACCAAAGCACCGATAACGCCCATTAAGGGATCTAAAATATTGCCAAAACCGTAATATTTACCAATACCCAATGCTGTTAGCGCTAAAATTGAGGTTAAGGCATCTGCAATCACGTGGGTATAAGCTGCTTTAAGATTATGATCATGATGAGCGTGATGATGCGCATGCGTGTGAGTTTGTTCAGTAGAATGATGATGGTGATGGTGATTATCTTTAAGTAGAAATGCTGAAAGTAAATTAATTAATAAGCCAAAGCCAGCAACCACTATTGCTTCATCATAATGAATATTCGTTGGGTTAAAAAAGTGTTCCCCAGATTCAATTAGCATGAGTAAGGACACAATACTTAAGGCGATACAGCTTGCAAAACCGCCTAACACTCCCACTTTCCCAGGACTAAACGCAAAGGTATGATCATGCGCGTGTAAACGTGAATAGCGATAGGCAAATAAAGTAATCATAAAGGCGGCAACGTGTGTTGCCATGTGCCAACCATCTGCCAAGAGTGCCATGGAATTAAAAAGCATACCGGCGGTTATTTCAATGCACATGGTAAAGAACGTTAGAATTAATACCAGCCTTGTTCGGTGCTCACCTTTACGATTGATGACGCTAAAATCATGAGTATGTTGTAAATTTTTTAAGATTTGAGCGTGCATGGGCGGTGCTCCAAGAATAATAAGGGTTAACAGAGGGTGCTTTTAGGGTGATTCGTTTTCTATAGTAATGGGATTATTAATGTCGTCAATCCAGTCGCGCCAAATAGACATAAGGATTGCCATGAGCGTAGGGCCTAAAAATAGTCCAATTAAGCCAAAGGTTTCCATACCTCCAAAGATGCCTAGCAACGTCCAAATAAACGGTAATCTAACAGCACCGCCAATCAGCGCAGGACGCACGTAATTATCGGCAAAAAGAGTTAATACCATACCATAAGCAAACAGACCAATCGCTTCTGGGATATGTCCTTCTGCAAGTAACACGATTGAGCAGGCACCAAAAATAAGTTTAGCGGCAAAAGGGATCATCGCAAAAATACCGGTTAATGCGCCTAAAATAGCAGGATGACTTAAGCCAGCAAAGGCATAGCCTGCGCCCATTAATAAGCCTTTCGCTATGCCAATTAACAGCATCCCATTAACTGTTGCGCGAATGGCTGCGGTTGCATGTAAAGTATAGCGCACCCCCGTTTCACCAAACACTCGTTTACTGCAAGCAAGTACTTGTTTTGCTAAGTTATCTCCGTATTGATAAACAAAGAGTAAAACCAGCAAAATCGTTAAAAAGCCCATAAATCGATTAAACAATTGACCAGCAAAGTTTTTGGTAAAGGTAACGGCTCCGCCACTGCCAAGCCAATGTAATGAAGACTTTGCTGCCTCTGCGGTACCCAGAGTTTCCAGCCATAATTTTTTTCCCCACGAACCAAGCATAGGCATGGTTTCAAGCCAATCGGGTGGAGCTATGCCAACATTTTGTGCGTTGACTAAAAATTGTCCAAGTGATTCTGCTTCATCAAGTAGGCGACTTAACCCATAGCCCATTGGTGCTAAAATAATTGACCCCAATAACAGAGTGAGTAATATCGCTCCCCACGTGACTTTGCCATGCAATTCTTTGCTAACAAGTAAGCGTTGATACAGAGGCCAAGTAGTGACCGCTAAGATGACAGCCCATGCCAGTAAGGGAAGAAAGCTGTGCAACACCCAGCCACCAAGTAAGAGTAAAAAAATGGCAGCGATGAAGCGAGCTTTAGTTTCTGGATGGTTTGGCATAAGTTTTTGATTGCTGAGGTGATGAAAAAACATTAAGCATTTTAGCACTTAAGGTTTAGACCAGCGCCGTTTTTCGAGTAACAGCATGGTTAATAGAAAAATCGTAAGTAATGCAAAAGAAAGTTGCCAATCAGCGTATGGACTATCTAAAAGAACAAATTTCTTAGCTAACACGAGAGCAATTCCTAGCACAATAATGGCACTAACACGCTTAATTTCATAGGCAACAGGGTAATATTTTTGACCAAGCCAATAGGAGATAAGCGTCATCGATGCATAGCAGGCAAGCGTTGCCCAGGCTGAGCCCACGTAGCCAAATAAAGGAATCCACCAACTATTTAAACTAATGGTTAACAGTGCGCCAAGTACGGCAATACTGGCGCCAAGTAAGGTTTTATCGGTGAGTTTGTACCAAATCGATAAGTTGATATAAATGCCTAGAAAGACATTGGCTAACAGTAATATAGGCACAACAACTAAGCCTGAGCGGTATTCTTCACCAATAAAATAATGAAAAACATTAAGAAAAAGGCTGATGACCAAGAAAATAAACATACAAAAAATCACAAAATAAGTGAGTACGGTGGCATAGACTTTTTTGGCGTCGGCGGCGTGGGCATAGTTAAAGAAAAAAGGTTCAGCGGCATAGCGAAATGCTTGAATGAATAAGGTCATTAAGATTGATAATTTATAGCAGGCGCTGTAAATACCAAGCTGCTGCATATTGATTTCTACGCTATAAGGAAGCAGATATTTCAGTAGGGTTCTATCTAACATTTCATTGATTACACCCGCAAAACCAACCACTGCCATCGGCAAAGAATAGCGACTTAAACGAATAAGTATAGGCATACTAAAGCCTTGCATTACGGCCGAGAATTGAGGTAATAACAACAAAAATTTAACACCACTGGCCGTTAGGTTGGCAATAAAGACATAGCCCAGACCTATTGAGGGTTGATAAAAATACAGCAATGGTGAGTTAGGATTTTGTTCTAAAAGCACTGGACAATAAGCGATAAAAAATAAGCTAAGTGCAATGGTAAGGCTAATTTCCACAAGTTTAATGCTGGCAAAGCGGAATGCTTTGTGTTCTGTACGAAGGCGAGCAAAAGGCATAGCAGAGAGTGCATCGAACGCTAATAGCATAGCAAACCACTGAATATACTCAGGGTGCTCAGCATAATGTAAGGTGTGAGCAAGTTCTGGTGTGAGTAAAGCAACAAGCGTATAAAAAGCAATATTGAGGAGCACAATAAAAATCAGTGCAGTTGAATACGTAGCGTCGTTGTTGGCGTCTTTATGTTTAAAACGAAAATACCCCGTTTCAAAACCACCCACTAAGAGCACGGAAAAAAAACCAGCATAGGCATAGAATTCAGAGACTACGCCGTATTCAGCAGCAGAGAAATGATAGGTGTAAAAAGGGACTAAAAGATAATTTAGAAAGCGACCAACAATACTGCTTAGGCCGTAAATTGCGGTTTCTGAAGCTAATTTTTTAAAGATACCCATGGGGTGTGAAAAGTCAGAAGTGAGTAATCATTAGCCGCTTCAGCGCAATAATGTGCAGCACTAAAGCGGCTAACTACGTTTAAGGTAGCTTAAAATAAACCACTAATTTTGCCATGATCGTCAATATCGATGCGTTCTGCTGCAGGAACTTTAGGCAGGCCAGGCATCGTCATCATATCGCCAGCAACCGCAACGATAAAGCCCGCACCATGCGCCAGCCTTACTTCCCTGATTTCCACCGTGTGTCCGCTAGGTGCGCCTTTAGCGGTAGGATCGGTAGAAAAAGACATCTGCGTTTTAGCAATGCATACAGGGAAGTGCCCATATAATAGTTGCCAATCAGCTAACTGTTGCTTAACTTTGGCAGACGCACTAATTGCGCTAGCGCCATAAAGTTTAGTGGCGATTGTTTCAATTTTATTCCATAACGGTAAGGCTTCATCGTACACAAACGTAAAGTTCGCAGCGGCGTGTGTATCGATCATCTCAGTGACGGTCTGGGCTAAGTGTTCTGCACCTAAGCCACCTTGCGCCCAATGTGTTGATACCACACACGGCGCACCTAAGGCAGCGCACTTATCTTGAAGTAAGGCGATTTCCGCTGGAGTATCAAAGGTGAAATGATTGATGCAGACTACACACGGTAAACCATAGTGTTGAGTGATATTATGATAATGACGCTCAAGATTAATAAAGCCCGCATCAAGTGCAGTTAAGTTTTCTTCATTTAAGACTTCTTTATCAAGCCCTCCATGATATTTTAAAGCACGAATAGTGGCTACCAGCACAACAGCAGCTGGGCTTAAGCCTGCCATGCGGCATTTAATATCAATAAATTTTTCAGCCCCTAAGTCAGCGCCAAAGCCTGCTTCAGTGACCACGTAATCAGCTAATTTTAAAGCAGTTTTAGTGGCGGTAACGGTGTTGCAGCCATGTGCAATATTGGCAAACGGGCCGCCATGAATAAAGGCTAAATTATGCTCTAAGGTTTGCACCAAGTTGGGTTTAATTGCCTCTTTAAGAATGGCGGCCATTGCGCCATGAGCGTGTAAATCTTTAGCAAAAACAGGTGTTTTATTGTCAGTTTTATAGCCAATTATAATGCGTCCTAAACGTTCTTTAAGATCAGCTCGATTTGTAGCAAGGCATAAAATAGCCATCACTTCAGAGGCCACCACAATATCGTAACCATCTTCACGAAGATAGCCATTGATCGCGCCACCCATTCCCACCACAATATTTCGCAAGGCACGATCATTCATATCGACCACGCGTTTCCATTGAATCCGTCTAGGATCAATCTCTAAAGCATTGCCATGATGAATATGATTATCGATTAGTGCAGAAAGTAAATTATGGGCAATGCCAATGGCATGAAAATCTCCTGTGAAATGTAAATTAATATCTTCCATTGGCACAACTTGAGCATAACCGCCACCCGCGGCACCGCCTTTAACGCCAAAGCATGGGCCTAAGGACGGCTCCCGTAAACAGATCATGGTTTTGTTACCCAATCTGTTCATGGCATCGCCCAAACCTACGGTTGTGGTTGTTTTACCTTCACCAGCAGGTGTGGGGCTAATCGCGGTGACTAAAATAAGTTTGCCATCGGCACGATCATTAAGAGTATGCAGGTATTCCAAAGACAGTTTTGCTTTGTAATGACCGATGGGATCAAGGTGTTCGGCGTTAATATCATACTGCTCTTTGGCAAGTTCGATAATTGGTCGCATGGAGGCTTGTTGAGCGATTTCTATATCAGACATGAGTTATTTCCAAAATGTAGGTTGTAAAGCAGGGTAAGCGTGAAAGTAGCATCACGTTGACAACCTTAGTAGAGCTTTGCTTGCTCTACTAAGGTTGTGCGTTTAATTGGTGTTATTGGCGTTGTTCAGCGAACAAGAATTTGCGTTCGATGAGGGATGAATAATGGACGTTGGGGTTGAAAAATCTTGAGCTGTGTCTAACGATACACAGGGAAGCGTGCACATAAGTTGCCGACACGTTCGCGAACAGAGGCAATTACCTGTTCATCATCAAGATGATCCATGACATCACACATCATGTGAGCGACCTCGATCATTTCTGGTTCTTTAAAGCCGCGCGTGGTGGGTGCAGGCGTACCAACACGAATGCCACTGGTGACAAAGGGTGATTGTGGATCATTTGGCACGGCATTTTTATTGACCGTAATATGTGCTTGCCCCAGTGCTGCATCGGCTGCTTTGCCAGTAATGCCTTTGGCGACAAGGGACACTAGCATGAGATGATTATCGGTACCGCCTGATACGACATCATAACCACGCGCCATGAATACAGCGGCCATTGCCTGAGCATTTTTTAGCACTTGTTGTTGATAGGCTTTAAATTCAGGTTCCATGGCTTCTTTAAAAGCAACGGCTTTCGCTGCAATCACATGCATCGACGGGCCACCTTGAATGCCTGGAAAGATAGTTGAATCAATTTTCTTTTCTAGTTCAGGATTGCTTTTGCATAAGATTAAACCGCCACGTGGTCCGCGTAAGGATTTATGGGTGGTGCTGGTGACAGCATGGGCAAATGGCACGGGGTTGGGGTAGTGACCTGTAGCACATAAGCCGGCCACATGCGCCATATCCACTACAAAGTATGCGCCCACTTGGTCGGCGATGGCGCGAAAGCGCTCCCAATCCCAAATCCGTGAATAGGCCGAAAAACCCGCCACAATTAACTTTGGTTGATGTGCTAAGGCTAAGGCTTCAACCTGAGCATAATCAATAATACCGGTGCCGGCCTCTAAACCATATTGCACTGCGTTATATAATTTGCCAGAAAAATTAGGCTTAGCGCCATGCGTTAAATGTCCGCCATCAGCCAGACTCAAACCCAAGATAGTGTCGCCTGGATTAATCATTGCCATAAACACGGCCATGTTAGCTTGTGAGCCAGAGTGCGCCTGAACGTTGGCATAATCAGCACCAAATAACGCTTTCGCGCGATCAATAGCTAATTGCTCTACTTTATCAACATACTCACAGCCACCGTAATAGCGTTTACCTGGATAGCCTTCAGCATATTTATTAGTGAGTTGTGAGCCTAAGGCAGCCATTACGCGTGGACTGGTGTAATTTTCAGAGGCAATCAGCTCGATATGGTCTTCTTGTCGTTGACGCTCTTGCTCCATTGCCTGAAACAATTCATCATCAAAACCTTCGATGGTCATGGATTGGTTAAACATCATCTTCTCCTTGTTTTGTATATTAAAAAAATTTTAATTAGGATGAATTAACATCAGTTGTAAATCAGCCACATTAGTGCCTGTGGCACCCGTTAGTAATAAATCATTTGAGTACGCTAAGGCAGTGTATGAATCATTATTTTGTAAAAGTGTATCAGGATTGTGCTGCATTGCACGAATGCGCGTAAGCGTTGTGGAATCAACTAAACCGCCTGCGGCATTGGTAGGGCCATCACGACCATCAGACCCTGCACTTAAAAATACCCATGTTGCTTCAAGTTGATATTGTTCAGCTGCTAAAGCGAATGCTAAAGCAAATTCTTGATTACGACCACCTTGTCCGTTACCAGTGAGCCTCACCGTGGTTTCTCCGCCTGCAATTAAGGCAACAGGTGACGTGCATTTTTTTGCAAAACAAACCCATTTTTCAGCTTCTTCGCGCACATCGCCACATAATTGATGTTGATAAATGTGCGCAGGTAACGCCAATTCTTGAGTTTTTGCGAGCATGGCATTGACGCTCATGCTATTGCTGCCAATCAGTGTATAGGCGCTATGTTTGAAAATAGGGTCAGTAATTTTAGGGGTTTCAGCAACATTTCCCACGACACCTTGGCTTAAATAATGGTGAACTGCGTTAGGGACTTTATCTAATAGGCGATAATTTTTTAATACCGTTAACGCCTCAGCAAACGTACTGCAATCAGGCACAGTTGGGCCACTGGCAATCGAGCTGATGTCATCCCCCATCACATCAGATAAAATCAGCGCGTGCACTTCGGCGGGATAGGCGTATTTAGTCAGACCACCACCTTTAAGTAAGGATAAATGTTTGCGTACACAATTAATTTCATTAATCGTTGCGCCTGAAGAAACTAAGTAATGAGTGGTAACGATTTTATCTGCAAGCGTGACTGAGGGTACAGGAAGAGGCAATAACGCAGACCCACCACCACTAATCAGCACCAACACCAAGTCATCTGCGTGTGCAGTTTCCAGTTGCTGAATGAGTTGTTGAGCAGCGAGTAAGCCTGCTGCATCGGGTAAGGGATGTCCCGCACCCATAACAAGGGCATTGTCTATATTACGGACATTGTCGTAATTAGTAATGATTAATGGCGACGCGGCTAACATGGTAGAAGGAATAATGTCCAAACAGGCTTCCGTCATGGCACAAGCTGCTTTGCCAAAGGCACAGAGATGAATTTTTCGCCAAGGAGCATGGCGAGCATGACCGTTATTTAAAACTATTTGCAGTTGTTGCTGGGTATTGATAGTTAGAAAAGGTGTGAGGGCAGTGTGGGGATTAGCCGCAGCAATCCCCGTTGCCAGTATCTGTTGGGCAAGTGCTCGTAATTCAGGGAGTTGCGTAGGAAAAGTCATTGCAGTGCTTACGCCATGTCTTTAGCAAGTGCAAAAATAGTTTCAGCATCAAGCACCTGCTGATTATCGGTAAATAAACGGGCGATACAGGCACGGTGTAAGCTGAGTTTTAGTGCACCAAAACCAATGGCGCCCCAGATGATTTTGCCATGTTTTTCAGTGCCTTTATCCATCATGCTCGTGCCGCCAATGCCTAGTGGCGGGGTAGCATTGGCATCTGCAAGCACTTCAAGTTGAGCAAGATGTTGCCAATGTTCAACAGCCAGTAACGGTATGCCCGACGCGCCCGTCGCTAAGACAATGTGCGCCTCGGTAATGGCCTGAGCACGCTCTTCATTGGTGGCTGCGGTAATGGCGTTAACTGTAATATTAAAGCGGGCTTTAATTGCCTCACACGCGGCTTGGGTGCGAGCTAAATCACGACCAGTAATGGACACGTCGGCGCCTTCGTGAGCAAGCATTGCCGCAGCGCGTTGACCAACTGGTCCAGTGCCCGCTAACACCACGGCGCGTTTGCCAGCTAACCTGCGTGATGATTGTATTTTAGCGACGGCTGCCGCAGCAGTGGTATTGCTGCCATTGCTGTCCAGCATAATCGACACCTGAAAGCCTTGAAAAAAATGGCTTTGTATTGCATCAAACAGGGCTTGTCCCTTGCTGATATCACTGCCACCAACAAAAATAGCGGTATTTTTTTTATCTTTGGGTGCACGAGTAAAAATTGTACCTTCTACTAAACTTTTAATCGTGTCAGGGCTAAGACCGCCATAGCTGATAATATGATCTGCACCGCCGTCGTAGCCTACCACGGTATCAAATACGGACGGATAAAGGTCGGTATCAAATTGAAAAAGTAACTTTTTCATAACTTTCCTGATGAGTTAGTTGTGATAAATAAGAGAAATTAGTGCGGTATTATACGCAATAAAGTGAATATCGTTTGCTTATGGATGGATCAGATGTGAGATTAATGTGATTTATTTTTGAAGGTGATGATACGATTATGTTTGTCTATTTTGTGCTTTGAGAAAAGCGTTTTTTTACTTAAATAATAACAACAGGAAGCCTTATGAAAACGCCCCTCCATATTGCGGTAACTGGTGCTGCGGGACAAATTAGTTATTCGTTATTGTTTCGTTTAGCAGCAGGTTCTTTTTTAGGCGCAGAGCAGCCTATTATTTTGCATTTATTAGAAATTACGCCTGCCTTGCGTGCTTTAGAAGGCGTGGTGATGGAGTTAAATGATTGCGCTTCGCCGTTAGTGCAGCAAATAATTATTACCGATGATCCTTTAGTAGCTTTTGAGCAAGTTGATTATGCTTTTTTAGTGGGTGCAAGGCCGCGCGGGCCAGGGATGGAGAGAAAAGACTTATTACAAGTGAATGCAGAAATTTTTTCCGTGCAAGGCAAAGCATTAAATACTGTGGCTAATCCTGCGGTTAAAGTGTTAGTAACGGGCAATCCTGCTAATACTAATGCCTTAATAGCGCTAAAAAACGCACCTCAGTTAGCGCCTGAAAATTTTTCTGCAATGAGTCGACTAGATCACAATCGAGCCTTAAGTTATTTGGCACAAAAGTGTGGTGTTTTGTCTGCGGATGTTAAAAATATGAGTATCTGGGGCAATCATTCCACCACGCAATATCCAGATTTACATCATGCTAAGGTTAATGGACAGTCTGCCTTAACGCTGGTTGATGAAGCGTGGATAGTAAATGATTTTATTCCCAAAGTGCAGCAGCGCGGTGCTGAGGTTATTCAAGCACGAGGTCAATCCAGTGCTGCCTCCGCAGCAAATGCAGCGATTGATCAAATGCGCGCGTGGGCTTTGGGCACAGAAGTCGCCGATTGGGTGAGCATGGGTATTTTATCTGATGGAAGTTATGGTGTAAGCAGTGATTTGGTTTTTTCGTGCCCCGTCACCGTGGCAGAAGGCAGAGTGCAACGCGTGCAAGGTTTAGCAATGAGTGAGTTTAGTTATCAACGGTTACGTGTCTCTGAAGCAGAGCTTATCGAAGAACGCGATGCAGTAAGGCATTTGTTATAGTCGCATTGATGGTTATGTTCAGAATGGTCATTATTTAGGTTTTATTCTAGCCATTCACTTCCACTTCATCATCTTTAAAAAAGGGCTTAGGGGATATTATTTTTTAATATCTGTCCGGCAAGCCCTTTAATTAGGGGGGGGGGCATATTTCTTTTAGCATGTTCCCTCGCGTTCAATAGCTTTCGAGACAGTGACTGTATTCATGTGGGAGGGGCGTTGCTTAGGGCTTCGACTTAGTGACCTTTGCGTTGTTGCTGTTTTAAATAATAAAATTGAATACGTTTTACAGAGATCATTAGGCCGCGCCGTTCACGCTGTATTTGAGTTATTTTAAAGCGTCCTAAGCCTGCTACTTTTAATTCACCCTCCTCCATTGCCGCAGTGTGTGTATTTATCTGTGAAAAAATATGCTTAATTAAAGCAAGTCCTTGCGCATCAGATAAGCTGCTAAGTTCGGGCACGTTCTTTTTGGCGTTACGTAATAACTCTTTGGCATTGAGTTGATCAGTGCTTGCCGTGCTGTTATCTGTACGTAATTTTAGTTGCAGTTGTAACACCCAATGCGCTATTTCTTCAGCGCTCATCAACGTGTGTTCGTCAAGCTGTGCGTCGATTTGCTCAGCAAGCCACTGTAAGGTGTTACGTTCAACGTGCATTAATTGGTCTTGATGGTGAATAGCCTCAGCGTCGGTTTCAAGGTCTTCATTAAGTGATTCCCCCAAACGTTGTTCCATCCAAGTAATATCAGCGTGTTCACTGAGTAAAGTTGATTCTACTGCGGCGGAGGCAAATTTAAGTTTGCTGCCGTGTAGTTGAGTTAGG
Organism: Methylococcaceae bacterium; assembly: GCA_007280895.1. Lineage (GTDB taxonomy): Bacteria > Pseudomonadota > Gammaproteobacteria > Methylococcales > Methylomonadaceae > Methylovulum. The sequence goes on along the minus strand of QYQN01000150.1, from coordinate 7,991 downwards.
CAGTCAATTAACTGTAAGTTTTCTTTTACAGTAAAAGTCTGTGCAGTAATCTGCTCATGACAATAGCTACGGTACATGAACAATAATGCCGTGGCGTCTTTGGATAAGCCTTCATTGACTCTTTTTATCTGGGCTAGTGGAAACTCAATGCCTAAGCGCTGACAAAAATCTTGGACAACGCAGTGATTGATAAAGTGTTCGGGTGCAAATTTCCAGAACAGTACATTTTCTTTACCAAAAACTTGATCAAATATTGCCAAGCGTGCGCGATAGTGTGGGCATAAATTAGTAAAGTCTACGTTGACTGCCTGCATTTTTAAACGTTCTTGAAAGGAGCTTTCCATAAAGCTTTTTGGCGTGCGAACATAGCCCACCACAAGAATTGAATCAACGTGTTCTAGCAGTAGTTTTCGTAAGGTGGTTAATTCGGTTAATCCTGCTGCATGTGAGCTCAGCCATTCCGCCGATAGCAGGTAGTTTTCACCTACATGTTCTTCAATATCTGTGCGTAGTTTAGTTAATAAGGCTTGCTGATCAGTACGCATCGTGGTCAACGCGCCACCTGGTGCCGTAGCATTAAGCAATGTAGCCAAAGCATAGCTGTGATTGCTATGAATAAGATCACCGTAATACCACGCGGGGTTATTTAGGTGCTGGTAAAAGCTGTGTTGAATTGAGGTCGAGCCAGTTTTATGCATACCAATATGAATAATACATCTTTTCATGGCTAGGTTCTTAAGGTAAATAAATGGGAGAAAATCTAACGTGAATGCCTGCGATGCTTGTCAAGCAGTGCAGGTCTTGCGAGGCAACTAATTATTTTTCAATAACCTGAAAAAATGTCTCGTTTTCTTTAATCATGCCTAACTCATTACGGGCACGTTCTTCTATGGCTTCTTGACCTTTTCTTAGGTTTTCAACTTCAGCATACAACGTATCATTGCGTTGTTTTTTGAGGTCTACTTGTTTTTGTAAGTCAGCTAATTGCTGTTTAGCTATCTCGATTTGAGCAAAGCTATCCGAGCCAGCCCAAAGACGGAACTGTAAATGGGCTATTAGCAGTAAAATAATGACAATAAGGAGTTTCATAAAGCGTTATGATCGAAAACAAAGGCATGGAGCCTTAAGACCGCCATGCCTTTAGGTAACTAAATACTTACAGCATTCTAAATGCGCTACGACCTGCAAATTGTGCTAAATCACCTAATTCTTCTTCAATTTTCATTAAGCGATTGTATTTAGCAACACGATCGGAGCGGCTTAAGGAGCCCGTTTTGATTTGTCCAGTGCCTGTAGCTACGGCTAAATCAGCAATAGTGGTATCTTCAGTTTCACCGGAACGATGCGATACTACAGCAGAATAACCAGCGGCATGCGCCATATCAATTGCGGCTAAGGTTTCAGTTAAGGTGCCGATTTGATTAACTTTAATTAAGATTGAATTAGCAATCTGTTGGTCAATACCCTGTTTTAAAATAGCAGGGTTTGTCACGAATAAATCATCACCGACTAATTGAATACGATTGCCTAGTTTTTCAGTCATTAGTTTCCAACCTGCCCAATCATTTTCATCAAAACCATCTTCAATACTGATAATTGGATAGCGATCAACCCAATCCACAAAGAAATCAGCCATTGCTGCAGAAGAATAGGTTTTGTGTTCTGACGATAAATTATAAATGCCATCCGCATAATATTCAGAAGCGGCGGCATCTAAGCCTAAGTAAATATCCACGCCTGGGGTATAACCTGCTTGCTCGATAGCTTGTAAAATAACGCTGATTGCATCTTCGTTAGATGCTAAATTAGGGGCAAAACCACCTTCATCACCCACTGTTGTAGCCAAGCCTTTGGCTTTCAATACTTTACTTAAGTTATGAAAGACTTCAGCACCATAACGAATAGCTTCACGGAAGCTAGGTGCGCCCACAGGTAAGATCATAAATTCTTGTAAATCAACGTTGTTATCAGCATGAGAGCCACCGTTGATAATGTTCATCATGGGCACAGGTAAAATAAATTTACCTGATGTATTGAGGTGACGGTACAACGGTTGTGCCGCTTCTTTTGCCGCTGCCTGTGCCGCCGCTAACGATACCGCTAACATCGCGTTAGCACCTAAGCGTGCTTTGGTTTCAGTGCCATCTAAAGCGATCATTTTGTGATCAATGTCGGCTTGATCATTTACTTCCATGCCGATAATTGCGTCACGAATTTCGGTACGAACATTGTTGACAGCATTTAATACGCCTTTACCTAAATAGCGCGCTTTATCACCATCACGTAATTCAATCGCTTCACGCTCACCTGTGGACGCACCAGAAGGCACCATGGCGCTGCCGATGACACCGTTTGCTAAAATCACATCAGCTTCTAAGGTGGGATTGCCGCGTGAATCTAAAATTTCTCTTGCTTTAATGTCAATGATTCTGCTCATATTTTTATGCTCCAAGGTTATAAAATTAAAAAGGGTGAGTTAATTTACTAAAGTGAGGTAACTAGTTTTATTACAGCTCAAGTTTTAAATGCTAAGCAACAAGCACTGTCCACGTATTTACAGCAGAGTTTTTGTTTTAGTTAAGGGTGGTGCCATACGCAGAACTTAAGCATTATTTTTTTATAATGTATCTTCAATTAATGGACGACTTTTAACCGCATTGTCGATGAGCATTAATGTTTCCAGGCATTCACGCATACGCAGCAATGGCCATGAGTTAGGGCCATCACTTTTGGCTTGCGCAGGATTGGGATGGGTTTCCATAAACAGTCCTGCGATGCCAACAGCCACTGCCGCACGTGCTAAAACGGGCACAAATTCTCGCTGACCACCAGAGGAGGTGCCTTGACCGCCTGGCAATTGCACGGAGTGGGTTGCATCAAAAACAACCGGACAGTCGGTGTTGCGCATGACCGCAAGTGAGCGCATATCTGAGACTAAATTATTGTAACCAAAAGATACGCCACGCTCACAGACCATAATTTGTTGATTGCCCATTGCTTTGGCTTTATTGGCGACATGCACCATATCCCACGGAGCAAGAAATTGCCCTTTCTTGATATTGACAGGAATACCTTGTGCAGCAACCTGTTGAATGAAATTGGTTTGTCGACATAAAAAAGCAGGCGTTTGCAAGACATCAACAACACTGGCTACTTCAGCTAAAGGCGTGTCTTCATGAACATCAGTTAATACAGGTATGTTAAAGGTATCCTTAACCTTCGCTAAGATAGCTAAGCCAGTATCGATACCTAAGCCGCGAAAACTTTCATGAGAAGAGCGATTAGCTTTATCAAACGATGATTTATAAATAAATGGAATGCCTAATTCCGAAGTGAGTTCTTTAAGGTAGCCAGCTGTATCAATGGCTAATTGTTCACTTTCAATGACGCAGGGGCCTGCGATTAAAAATAAAGGATGATGTAAACCGACTTCAAAGCCACATAATTGCATGAGCGTTCTCGTTAGTAGAATAGATAAGTAATGGTAGGTGAAAAGTTAGTCGTGACAACGGTTAAGGGTGCGTAATTAAGCTTCATTTTTTAATGATAGTCAGCGCGTCACGGCGTATTGTATGAGACGACGTTACTGTTGCAGGATGTTTGCTTGCTTAATTGCCGCTAACACAAAACCTGAAAATAACGGGTGTCCTTTGCGTGGGGTTGAGGTAAATTCAGGATGAAATTGGCAGGCCAAAAACCAAGGATGCTCTGGAATTTCAATGACTTCAACTAAACGACCATCAAGTGATTTGCCAGAAAAGCGCATACCTGCTTGTTCTAATTTTTCCACGTAGTGGTTATTGAATTCATAACGATGACGATGGCGTTCGGTGATAACGTCTTTTTGATATAACTGAAACGCCAAAGAATTTGCTTGTAAACGACATTGCTGCCCACCTAAACGCATTGAGCCGCCTAAGTCGGAGTGTTCATCACGTGTTTCCAGTTGTCCGCCATCAGACATCCATTCTGTAATTAAGCCAATCACTGGGTGCGGGGAGCTTGGTAAAAATTCGGTGCTATGGGCGCCCTCAAGACCTGCCACATCACGTGCAAATTCAATGACGGCAGCTTGCATACCCAAGCAAATCCCAAGATAAGGGATGTTATGTTCGCGCGCAAAGCGTACTGTCGCAATTTTGCCTTCAACGCCGCGTTCACCAAAACCACCAGGCACTAAAATGGCATTGACGCCTTTTAAACGATTGGTTCCTTCTTCTTCAATGATTTCAGAATCGATGTAGATGATTTCAACTTGCGTGCGCGTTTTAATGCCCGCGTGAATCAAGGCCTCATTGAGTGATTTGTATGCATCAGAATGATCAACGTATTTGCCTACAATAGCAATAGAGACCTGATGTTGAGGATGACTTAACGCATCTAATACGCTTTGCCATTCACTTAAATCAGCAGGGGGCACATCTAAACGTAAACGTCTGACAACAATATCATCTAAGCCTTGCTCGTGTAATAAAGAGGGGATGCGGTAAATTGAATCAGCATCTACCGCAGAAATAACAGCATTTTCTTCAACGTTGGTAAACAGTGCAATTTTACGGCGCTCACTGGCAGGAATAGGTTGCTCTGAGCGACAAATTAAAATATCGGGTTGAATGCCAATGCTGCGCAACTCTTTGACAGAATGTTGGGTAGGCTTAGTTTTAATTTCACCTGCTGAACGAATGTAAGGCACTAAGGTAAGGTGAATAAACAACGAGCGTTCAGAGCCCAGCTCAAAACGCATTTGCCGAATGGCCTCTAAAAAGGGTAAGGATTCAATATCACCCACTGTGCCGCCGACTTCAATTAAGGCCACATCAATATCACTGACTAAGGATGAAGAGCGAGCGGCAAGCTTAAGGGTGGGGTTGGTTTGTCGTTGGGGATCGGGCTGGTCGTTAGCACTTTGGTAGATACGGTTTTTAATTTCATCCGTAATATGAGGAATAACCTGAACGGTTGCACCCAAATATTCGCCTTTACGCTCACGTCTGAGCACCGTGTCATAGACTTGACCCGTAGTGAAATTATTTTTTTTGGACATGGTGGTTTTTAAAAACCGCTCATAATGCCCTAAATCAAGATCTGTTTCCGTCCCATCTTCAGTGACAAATACTTCGCCATGTTGAAAGGGACTCATTGTGCCAGGATCAACATTGATGTAGGGATCAAGTTTAGTCATGATGACCTTAAGACCACGAGCTTCTAATAAGGCGGCAAGCGAGGAGGCGGCAATACCTTTGCCTAAAGAAGAAACGACGCCGCCAGTAATAAAAATATATTTTGTCATGAAGAGTAAGTGAGCTAAAAAGAAAAAGCAGTTGCCATAAAAGAAGATTTACCAAAACACTGTCCATTTTAATCGACATTAGAAAATCCGTCATACTTTTCGTGAGCACATATCATCAAATAGCATGTGCTTAGCGTGTTTTAAAGGAGCTAAGGTTTAGCGTCATAGACGCTTTAGCAGTGGTTGATTTTTATTGACGTTATGTGTTGAACCCAAGCACTACGATGGCATCATTTGACGCGTTGATGATCTGTTCTGGAAACGCACCGCCCACCGAATGGCTACCGGTGCCGGTGTTCCATCAGATCCCTATCAGAAGACCAGGCGCGCGCAAGAAGTGGGGCTAACTAAGCAAGCGGTGTTAGAGGACGGTACGTTAGTCATGCCCTATACTGGCTGGGACTATAATCCGAGTGATAGACTGGCGGGGATTGATAAGGCGATAGCCGATAAAAGCAAAAACAAGCCCTGTATTGCTGGTTTACTGCAATGTTGGCGTACTGATTGACAAATTGTTGATCTACTACCACTATGCTACGCAGATGGATTATAAAATAGCGGACTTCAAAAATTAATGAATATCTTCCAAACCCATTCGCGAATAGTCAATGATTATGCAGCCTACATCCGAAGCTTCCTAAATATAGCTGATCCAAAGATAAAAGAGCACGTTGAGGAAAAATTAAGTACCGGCAAGCTTTGGCCGGAACCGCTATTGCAATTTAATCCCTCATTGGGGGGTTAATTAACCAAAAGAACGCTAGCCGCTTACAGACGAAATATCGATTTTAAAACAGGCAATAAAGCTCTTTATAAGATATTGAATAATAAGTATATCTACTTTGCTTTAAAATTCATGTTCGCATGAACCTACTACCGCCGCTTCATTTCCCTATATGGCTGTAATGTTCACGCGTCGGCTTTTTTCCTGACCGCCAGGATTCGATAGACGGTGGTTTCGCCGATGTTCAACTGGTTGGCGATGTGGCTTTTTGCTTTGCCTTCCGCCGTGAAGAAAACGACTTTTTCACGCAGGTCATCCAGCACTGGCTTGCGGCTTTTGTACTTCCCTGCCAGTTTGGCCGGCCATATGGATTAGTGCGTAGATTGATAGTAGCGGCCTGCAACACGCATCCCGCGTATAATCACGCTGTTTTAATCGCACTATTTAGTCCGAACATGAAAAAGCCCCCAGTTTATTGCACTTACTCCTCGTCGTAAATTTTCAGCAGCACAACTTTCTTTAGGCTGTTTATTAACCCTCGGTCGGTTAGCGTCAAATGCTCGAACTCCTTACCGTTGGCGCACCAGTAAGCGAAAAAATCCACAAAAATTGGTTTGCCTTGCTCGTGGGCGGCTTTAACGGCATCTTCGCGGTTTAAATACCAAGTTAATTTGCCTTCGGTTTCGGTAGCGATGGCTGGGGTCGCAGCCGTTGCGCTTACAAGGTTTGCCGAGCTGGAAGGCGTCAACACGCAGTGAGCTAAAACAAGGCCGCCCACTAATGCAAACAAGGCGAACAGCGACTTTTCCATACGCCGGGCAGAGTGCATGTCCTCACCTTCCCACAAATGGTACAGCGAGTACAACACCAACAACGCCCCGAAAAACACCAATTGGATATGTTCCAGCTTGAATCCGTAACCGGACAAACCTTTTTCCAAATAAGTGTAGGAAAAATACAGGATCAACACACCCAACGCCCACTGCACATACTTCATCTATGACCCGGATTTGGGCAAGCGGACACCGAACAAACCAATCAGCAAAAACGGAATGCGCAACACTTCGTTGAATGCACCACCTGTTGCCGCAGCAATTAAACCAAACAAAAAGTAAATGCTGGCAAGTCCGACATAATAAATCGACGGATGCAAGGCGCGAGGCACATCGCCCTGCGAACGTCCAGCGATAATGCTGGCGGTGATGGGGTATAACGGATAGACGCACGGCAACAGGCTGGTGAGCAAACCGCCCAACATCAGAAAAATATAAGCGGACAGGGAAGACTGTTTCGATGCCAGTTGGCCTTCAACCCAAGCGTTCATGCCTTTCAGGGAGCTATCTGCATGGGCGGCACCTGTTGCCAGCATCAGTAAAGCAGCAACTGAGACACAAATTGGTTTCATAGACTCAGTTCTCTAGGTGATGGTGCGTACCAAACCACACCACACCGGAGCCAAAGCAACGGCAAGACGGTGGTTTGATACTTTGAAAATAAAAAATGGTGATAGTTGCATTACAACTACCTTAGGCAAAGCCCGGCATTCTTTCCTGCCCTGGAATCGGATTGCCGGGTCATATACCGCCAAGTGAATCCCGTCTACAAAGATGCACCCAAATTAAAGGACATCCTTCAATCAACCACCACCAAAAAAATTATGGGTATAAATTTAGCTTTTGACTTGGGAAAGCATGTAAAACATTTCCCGCCCAATTTGTTGGGTGCGCTCATCCTATAGCGCAGTTTCATTTGGCAAGTTATCGGGTAACCTTGGGGGCTTCGTAATGGATGGGAATCCGCAAGCTGCTACCTTCGACGACCGGACAGTTTTTGTCCGCCTGTGAGCAGGTGATCAATGCCGCATAATTGTCTTTGGGGTTGTCTTCGGCATTGTAAGGTTTTGAGAAAGCGCGGATTTCCGGTTTGGTTTCTGAATACTTGACCAGGTAAACCGGATTTTTGCCGCTCGTGTGCAGT
>QYQN01000015.1 GCA_007280895.1 Methylococcaceae bacterium | reverse complement strand
TTCGTCGCCAAGAACGTTTCGCCACGCTGCCCATCCTAGGCTTTACCGCACGCTTAACCGAGCCAGAAAAAGAGCAGTATATCGCCTGCGGCATGACTGATTTAATTCCAAAACCCATTGATACCGAACAGTTTTTTCTAATCTTGAAAAAATGGCTGAGTGAGTAAAAGAGGAGAGTAGAGACGCGCGTTATCGCGTCTCTAAGGGGGGGGTAAGTACGCAAGTTGGTTGGGGTGCCCTTGTACAAACGAGGCATTAGGATCAATCAAAAAACGATCGCTCATTGCTGTTCTTCCAATTAATAAACGAAATAACATGCTATCCCTATTGGTTAAGGTAACTTCTGCTTTCAGTAAATGCGCCCCTAAGAGCAGTGGCGTTTCTATCACATAACGTTTTTGTTTGTGTCCACCTGAATCTGAGACAATGCGTCGGTCTTTTATTTGAGCGTGGCATTCAACTATGGTGCTTACGTCATGTTGTATAGGATGAATGGCAAACATCACCCATTTTTGACCATTTTTTTTATAAGGCTCAATGGCAAATGCGTGTAATGCAGAGGAGCGCGCACCGGTATCAATTTTGGCTTTAAGCTCAGCAAGCTTAAGTTCTGGTAAAGCGGCCCATTCTCGCCATCCTAAGAGGGGTTTTGTTAATGCTTCAGGTGCAGTAAAGTGCGTAATGATATTTTCCATAAGTTAATTTTAGTCAATAAGAACAATGAACTGGTCTGTTTATATAATTTTATGTACGGATAACACGCTTTATACAGGGATTTCAACGGATGTGTCCAGACGCTTTCATCAACATGCTACACAAAAAGGGGCTAAATATTTTCGTGGACGATGCCCTAAACAGCTGTTGTTTATTGAAGCTGGACACACTAGGCAGTCTGCTAGTCAGCGCGAGGCGGCGATTAAAAAACTCACTCGCCAACAAAAATGGGCGTTAGTGTCCTCAAGTAAGATGTTAAATGATTTCGCCTGTAGCCAAGTGCTTAAAAAGGTTTTACTACCGCTAAAATAATGATGCCAAGTAAAAATAGCACGGGCACTTCGTTCATCCAGCGGTAATAAATATGAGAGTGCGTGTTGCGATTCTCTTTAAACAGCTGCAACCATACTCCGCAGTAATAATGATAAATAACTAAACCTAGTAATAACAGTAATTTGGCATGTAACCAGCCACTGTGTCCATACAGTGTCCAGCCACCTGTACTTAACATCCAGAGGCCAAAGATGAGTGTGGCTATCATGCCTGGTGTCATAATGCCAAAAAATAGTTTACGTTCCATAACTTTAAAACGGTCGTTGCTAATGTCATCGCTACTCATGGCGTGGTAAACAAATAAACGCGGTAAATAAAATAATCCTGCAAACCAGGTCACCATGAAAATAAGATGAAGTGCTTTTAACCAGAGCATAGGCTTATCCTTTAAGGTAAATATCGAGTTGAGTGGCAACGTCGGTCATATTTATTACACCGGTGTAGCGTTGCACTATATGTCCCGCTGGGCTTAGTAAAAAGCTGGTGGGGGTGACTTGCACATTACCAAAGATATGTGCCAAATTTCCCTTAAGGTCTAAGGCAATGGGGTAGGGAAGTTGTTTGTGTTGACTCATTTCAACAACATGGCTAGGGATGTCGTAATACATGCTGACTGCAATGCTTTCAAAACCTTGTGGGTGATAACGTTGATACAGTTGGATAAGCGCAGGCATTTCTTTAATACAGCTAGGACAGTCTGTTGCCCAAAAGGTGATGAGTACGGGTTTGCCGCGTAAGGCACTAAGCTGTAGTGTGTTGCCTTGTAGCGTTGTGAAACTAGCCTCAAGGGGCGCCTGTGGTGCGCGCAGTTGGCTGACCATGACACTGATAATAATGCCACTTAATGCAAGCAGCCGTATTGCTTTTGTTGGGTTGCTAAGCGTAGGTCTTTTCATGCTGTGTGGGTGCGTTCGGCATTTAATAAGGCGATAACGGTTTGTGTCTCTGGGCGCACCTTACGCCACAGAAAAAATGCTTCTGCCGCTTGCTCCACCAGCATGCCTAAGCCGTCCAGACTTTTTTGGGCTAACTGCTGTTTTCCCCAACGAACAAAAGGCGTGTCTTCATTACTGTAGGCTAAGTCGTAACAAATACCTTGCGGAGCCAGTAAATGATTACTTAAGGGGGGTAATTGATTTGTTAAGCTCGCGGAGGTGGCGTTGATAATAAGATCAAATTGATAGCCCGCTAAGTCTGCAAAACCCAGTCCTTTAACAGGGATGCTCTGGTTAAATTCGTGTGCTAAGTGTAGGGCTTTTTCAATAGTACGATTAACGATGATAATACTTGCCACATCGGCTGCAAGTAAGTGCGCAATAATGCCGCGACTGGCACCTCCTGCACCCATGATTAACACCTGTTGTCCTGCTAAGACAAGTTGATGATTAACGGTTAAATCCGTGAGCAAGCCGCAGCCATCAGTGTTGTCACCTAATACAGTAGTCCCATCATCTTGTAAAATTAAAGTGTTAACTGCTTTACTTAGAGCGGCTCTAGGCGTGCTTTGGTAAGCATATTGCCACGCTAATTCTTTTAAGGGAACGGTGCAGTTGAGGCCTTTCCCTCCGTCGGCAAAAAAAGTGCTGACGGCATGGTGAAAGTTTTCTGGTAAGACCTCTTGAGCCGTGTAGCAAAGTGTTTGTCCCGTTTGTTCAGCAAATAAACGATGAATTCTTGGTGATTTGCTGTGTTGAATTGGGTGACCAAAAACTGCATAACGATCGATAACAGACATTGTGTCGTCCTTTTTAAGCTGTGGGGGCTGAGCGTTAGTAAGCGGCTCAGTGATTATTATTATGGGTAAAGTCGTTAGGGATATAGCGCTGGACTGGTTAAACCTGTGGTTTCGGGTAAGTCATACATTAAGTTCATTATCTGAACAGCTTGTCCTGAAGCACCTTTTACTAGATTATCAAGCACCGATAAGATAACTAAGGTTGTTGAGCCTTGCGGCTGATGAAGGGCAATCTGACAATAGTTACTGCCGCGCACATTGCGGGTATCAGGATGTGAGTTTAAAGGTAACACATCAACAAAGGGTTCCTGTTGATAACGTTCTTGATAACATGCATGAATCTCTTCTAACGATATATTTGTGGGGATTTTTGCGTACAAGGTGGCATGTATGCCGCGAATCATTGGTACTAAATGGGGTACAAACGTTAAGTGTATGGGTCGCCCAGCTGCATGCGTCAAGCCTTGAGTAATTTCAGGTAAATGGCGATGACCACTGGCGGCGTAGGCTTTAAAGCTTTCGCCTGTTTCACTCATTAACGTGGTGAGTTCTGCTTTACGTCCTGCTCCGCTTACTCCAGATTTTACATCTGCAATAACGCTATGTTCTGTGAAGAATTGCTGTGCTAATAGTGGTAACAAGCCTAGCTGTACGGCGGTTGGATAACAGCCTGCGCAAGCCACTAATTGTGCCTGTTGAAGGGAGGCGCGGTGCATTTCTGGTAAGCCATAAACGGCATCTTTTAGTCGTGCTGGGCAGGCATGGCTCATGCCATACCAGTGTTCCCATTCGGTAACCTCGCGCAAACGAAAATCTGCTGATAAATCGATGACCTTAACGCCTTTGTTTAATAAAGCATCAGCCATTTGCATGGCGATACCGTTGGGCGTTGCAAAAAATACAAGATCACATTCTGCTAATAAATGTAGCTCAGGTGGGCTAAAGCTAAGTTCAAGATGGTGGCGTAAGTTTGGGTACACATCAGCAACAGGTGTTCCTGCATCAGTGCGTGACGTGACCACACGAATATTGACGTTAGGGTGATGGCTTAAAATACGGAGGAGTTCAACACCTGTGTAACCCGTGCCGCCAACGATACCTGCTTCAATCATGTTAATTCCTTGTGATGAGTAGTAAAAAATGGTGGGGTATTATAATTCAAAAATACAGCTCATGACCTTCAGCACTGTGCCAGTAAGTGTCTTCAGTCCTGTGTTGGGTGGCGAACGAGAAGCTCAGGACGGCTGGGGTGCGGCAGGCATTAAAAGGCTTCAGGTTAGTTTGCCGCTTGCTTGGCTGGGGAGATTTAAAACAAGCGTTCATAAAAATAGAAAGGGAGTGTTATAGAAAATATAGAATTGAAACCCGCTATTTTAGGGTGGTTTAAAGCAAAAAACGGACAGCGTTATCAACAAATGATTAATGAAATATTAGCGAGTCCCTACAAATTGATGCGGTTGGGCTATATATTTCAAATCTCTCTTTGTTTTGCCAAGACTACCTAAAAAATCAAGGTATAGACGTGCAGATATTTACTATGGGCTGTTATAGCCATAAGGGTTTTTAGTTTGCCAGTTCCACGTGTCTGCAACCATATCATGGAGTGTTTTTTCTACTTGCCAGTTAAGTTCGGTAAGCGCGAGTGCTGGATTGGCAAAATATTCTGCTAAATCACCTGCACGACGGGGTGCGATGGTGTACTGAATGGGGCGACCAATGACTCTTTCAAAGGCATGAATTATTTCCATGACACTGTAACCGTGTCCTCCACCTAGGTTATAGGCTTTGCATCCGCCGTTGTTAAAGTACGCAGTGCTTAATGCTGTAAGAGCTTTAAGGTGACCTTTTACCAAATCAACCACGTGAATATAATCTCTAATGCCCGTACCATCTGGGGTGGGATAGTCATTTCCAAAGACAGCTAATTGCGCTAATTTACCAATGGCAACTTGGGAAATATACGGTAGTAAGTTATTGGGAATGCCATCAGGATCTTCGCCGATCATGCCGCTTTCATGGGCGCCAATCGGGTTGAAATAACGAAGTAGGATAATTTTCCAAGGATTTTCTGCATTTACCACGGTATCGGCATTGGCTAAGTCACGCAAGATTTCTTCAATCATGGCTTTAGTGCGACCATACGGATTAATCGCGCCTAAGGGGTGAGTTTCGCTATATTGCCGTTGATCGGTTTCTTGATAGACCGTGGCGGAGGAGCTAAAAATAAGCTGCTTAACATTGGCCTCTGCCATGGCTTCAAGTAATGATATGCTGCCATAGACATTATTGTCGTAATACAACAGAGGTTTTTGGCAAGATTCGCCCACCGCTTTTAACCCTGCAAAGTGCATCACTGCATCGATGGTTTCGGTGGCAAATAGAGCGGCTAAGGCGGCTTTATCGCGCAGGTCGTGGTGGTAAAAACGAACTGTTTTACCCGTGATGTGTTCTATTCGTGTGAGTGCTTCTGGTTTGCTGTTGTATAGATTGTCAAGGACAATAACCTGATAACCGGCTTGCAAAAGTTCAACGCAGGCATGACTGCCAAGATAACCTGCACCGCCTGTAACCAAGATTGTAAGAGGGTGTTGACGCATAGTTAAAGTAATTTCAGTTTAATTAAGTGGAGTTGGCGACTGTCGGCTTGAATAATTTGAAAGCGTAAATTGTTGAGCTCGAAACTTTCACCTTTTTTGGGCATGTGTTCTAGGTGACTAACAATAAAGCCGCCAATGGTATCAAATTCATCGGAAGCAAATTGTGTGGAAAAGTAGATGTCAAATTCTTCAATTGGCATTAATGCTTTAACCATGAATTCATGCGCATTTTTTTCAATGACATAATTTTCGTCTTCATATTCGTCATGCTCGTCTTCAATTTCCCCAACAATTTGTTCAAGTAAGTCTTCGATGGTAACTAGGCCGGCAGTTTGTCCGTATTCATCAACCACAATTGCCATGTGATTGCCTTTAGTACGCAGCTCTTTTAACAACACATTAAGGCGTTTACTTTCAGGAACAAAACAGGCAGGGCGCATAATTTGTTCAACGGTCAGGGCTTTATTTTGCAACACATGCGAGAGTAAATCTTTGGCAAGTAGAATGCCGACAATATTGCTTCGGTCTTCTTCAATCACTGGGTAACGTGAATGACAAAATTCAATGACCAGAGGAAATATCGATTCTATCGGAGCATCTTTAGGTAAAACAACCATTTGTACGCGAGGAATCATGATATCTCGCACCCGCATTTGGGTAACTTGCAGTACACCTTCAATCATCAGTAGCGCGTCGGTATCAAGTAAATGATTTTCACGTGCTTCTCTGAGTATTTCTAATAAGTCTTCAATATCTTGAGGCTCCCCGGTCAGTAAGTGGCTTATTTTTTCTACCCAACTTTTCTGAGGGGAGTGTCTACTTGGAGGTTGATCTTCACTTAGAGGCGTATTCATCTTGGTATGGATTCTCGAAATTTAAGGTTGCTAAAAGGGTGATTTCTTTTTGTTCCATAAGCTTGGCATCATCGTCTTCAAGGTGATCATAGCCAAGCAAATGCAAAACACCATGTATGACAATATGCGCCCAGTGGGCAGTAATGGGTTTATTTTGTGTGTGAGCTTCTTGGGCTAACACGGGTGAGCAGATAACTAAATCACCTAACATGTCAGAATGAAAATCTGGAATAGCAGGCGCTTCAAAAGGAAAGCTAAGAATATTTGTGGGGCCTTGTTTATGTCGATATTGTTCGTTGAGTGTGCTGCTTTCTTGTTCATCAACAATACGAATAAGCACTTCACCGTCTGGGTGTGTGTCGCGTAATACTGCCTCCACCCAGTGTTGTAATTGTGCATCACTAGGTTGATCCGTTGAGCTGAATATCGTTTGGATTTCTAGTAAGCTCATTATTTTTTTAGTTGTTGTTCGTAGTGTTCGTAAGCGGTGACAATGCGTTGGACTAAAGGATGGCGCACTACATCGCGTGCAGTAAAAAAGGTGAAGCTAATGCCGTTGATATCTTTAAGAACTTCTAAAGCATGGCGTAAACCTGAGGTTTTTTCAGAGGGTAAATCAACTTGGGTAAGATCGCCAGTGACTACGGCAATTGAGCCAAAGCCCACGCGTGTTAAAAACATTTTGATTTGTTCAACAGTGGTATTTTGTGCTTCATCTAAAATGATAAAGGCATCGTTTAACGTGCGGCCACGCATGAAGGCTAACGGCGCGACTTCAATAATGCCGCGCTCAATCATTTTTTCAACACGTTCGTTGCCCAGCATGTCGTAAAGTGCATCGTAAAGTGGACGCAGATAAGGGTCGACTTTTTGTGCCATATCGCCGGGCAAAAAACCTAGTTTTTCACCTGCTTCGACGGCTGGACGCACTAAAATAATTTTTCTGACCTTTTCATTTTGTAAGGCATCAATGGCACAGGCCACCGCTAAAAAAGTTTTACCTGTGCCAGCAGGACCTACGCCAAAGTTAATATCATGACTGACTATTTTGCTTAAATATTGTTGTTGGTTAATGCCGCGACCTTTAATCATGCCGCATTTAGTTTTAATACTTAGGGTGGGTTCTGGGGCTAATTCAGTAGCCATTATGGACAAATCTATCGAGGCTTCTTGCATGGCTAAATGAATTAATTCTGCGGTTAATTGTTCTTTTTCAGTATTGGCAAAGAGGGTGTTTAGCACTGCACTGGCGGCGTTTACAGAGGCTTCCTGACCGGTGATTTTAAAAAGATTGCCGCGATTAGCGATGTCGACTTGTAAGCGACGTTCAATTTGACGAAGATGGGTGTCAAGTTGACCACAAAAATTAGCTAACCGTTGGCTATCATTTGGCAGTAACGTTAGGTCGTTGGTAATCATGCGCATTGCTGAGTGCGTGCTGTGGACGTGGTACTTATGAGCGAATCTGTTGTGCTTATTAAGCGACCGCGTAATGAATTGGGCAAGGCTTCGGCGATGTAAACATCAACAAAATGTCCTGCTAAACGTGGATGACCAATAAAATTAACGACCCGATTATTTTCTGTACGTCCTTGCATTTGCAGAGGATTTTTCTTCGCTTGACCTTCAACTAAAACAGTTTGTACGGTATCAATCATGCTGAGGGAGATAGCGGCTGTCATCTCATTGATGCGTTGTTGAAAGCGTTCTAAACGCAGCTTTTTAACTTCTGGCGAAATATCATCAGGCAAATCGGCTGCGGGTGTGCCGGGCCGTGGGCTGTAGATAAAACTAAAGGATAAGTCAAATCCTACTTCGTCAATAAATTGCATGGTTTCTTCAAATTCAGCGTCTGTTTCACCAGGAAAGCCAATAATAAAATCTGAGGAAAGGCATATATCTGGACGCACCAGACGTAATTTACGAATAGTTTCGATGTAATCTTCACGTTGATGACCGCGTTTCATCATTTTTAGAATTCGATTACTGCCACTTTGTACAGGAAGATGTAAATGGTTGACTAATTTGGGTATTTCAGCAAAGGCTTCAATTAAACTGTCTGTGAATTCAACAGGATGCGAGGTAGTAAAGCGAATTCTATCGATGCCCTCAATGGCGGCAACACAATGCAGTAATAAGGAAAATTCAGCAATATCGCCATCAGCCAGCTCCCCACGGTAAGCATTAACATTTTGTCCCAGTAAATTAACTTCGCGAACACCTTGTTTCGCTAAAGCGCGGATTTCGGTGATAACAGCCTCAACAGGACGACTGATTTCTTCGCCGCGTGTATAAGGCACGACACAAAACGAGCAGTATTTACTACAGCCTTCCATCACTGACACAAAGGCTTTTACGCCTTCTGCGCGTGGCTCTGGAAGCGCATCAAATTTTTCTATTTCTGGGAAGGAAATGTCCACGACTGGTTTATGTTGCTGGCGGACTTGATCTAAAAGCTGTGGTAAGCGATGTAAGGTTTGTGGACCAAACACCATATCAACAAAAGGTGCGCGTTTTTGCAGGTCGGCACCTTCTTGGCTCGCCACGCAACCACCTACGCCAATGATAACGTCTGGACGTTTAGCTTTAATAATGCGCCATTTGCCTAATGCAGAGAACACTTTTTCTTGAGCTTTTTCGCGGATTGAGCAGGTGTTGAGTAATAAGACATCGGCTTGCTTAGGATCATCGACTAATTCAAAGCCATGTGAAGCATGCAAAACATCACGCATTTTGTCAGAATCATAGTCATTCATCTGACAGCCATTGGTTTGAATATACAATTTTGGGGTCATAGTGACGGGGGTGTTATCCTTGGTTGCTGGTGTACTCACTGAGTAAACGCGGATTATTAAGGGAAATAAGTGTTGTTACTAAACCGTTATCTTTCTAAAAATTCGATTTTACCTTCTTTACCATTCCATTCTTCAGCATCGGGTAAGGGTTTTTCCACTTCAGTAATGACGGGCCATTGTTTGGCTAAATCAGCATTTAACTGAATAAAGATTTCTTGACCTTCAGGCACTTCGTCTTCTGAAAAAATGGCGTTGGCGGGACATTCTGGTTCGCATAAAGTGCAATCGATACACTCATCAGGATCAATAACAAGAAAATTGGGGCCTACGTGAAAGCAATCGACTGGGCAGACATCAACGCAGTCAGTAAATTTACATTTGATACAGTTTTCTGTAACGACAAAAGCCATAATCTATCCTAAAAAATTAAAGTGTTGTGATTGTTTGTTATCTTATCAGAAAGCATGAGAAAAAAAATAGCCACTTTAGTGTTAATCATGGGCTTTTATGCTTCTTGAAGGTTCTGGTTATTATTCTTGTTTACCCGTTGACCAAGACCTTTCTTGCTGTTGCGCGAGTTGCGTTAGGGCCTGTTGTGCCGCGAGACGTAATTGCGAATCTGATAATAATTGTTTGGGGCGAAGGGGTATTTTAACCGCTTGCTTAAAATAAAACTCAGCGTCCTTGGGCGCGTTTTTAGCGACTAAAAATTGCCCATAATAATAGTTGCCGTCCAGACTGTTTGGATTAATGGTCAGCGCCGCTTTAAAAAGCTCCTCGGCTTTTTTATCATCACCAAAGGCAATCGGCCAAGCAGGTGCTTGGTGGTATAACGTGGCTAACACTACATACGCAGAACCTGTCATGGTACTGGGTTTGAGGGTGATAATTTGGCTAAGAATCGTGCGCACATAAGCAATGCTGTCTAATGCAGCAAGTGGAGCAAGATATTCGGCACGGCTAGCAGTGACTAACGCTTCAAAAAAAATAAGTTCGGGTTGCTGTGGATACGTTGCATAACTGTTTTTTATAGTGAGCAGTAATTGTTCATAATCACGTGCTTTTTCTGTATTGTCTTGGCGATAATAAATGGAAGCCCAAGCACTTTCGAAAGTATTAATTGTGTCATCAAGGGTTGCTGCAAGGGAGCTAATAGGCACCCAAATAAAACACCAAAATAGAAATATTTTCATCGCGTTATCGCTGTTTAAGTAAGCATTTTTACCAGAGGTTTAACGTGTCCATGCTGAATAGGGCAGGGTGGCAAGATTATTATTGTAATAGCGTGGATCATAGGTAACTTCTTCGCCCACCCAGTCAGGTTTGATAAACAGTTCATCCAGATAATCTAATTCAATTTCAGCAACCACTAAGCCTGCATTTGCGCCCGAGAACTCGTCAATTTCCCAAAGCTTTCCATTTGCATACACACAATGGCGGACTTTTTCTATTAACGGTTTAGTGCATAATTCGTGTAGCAGTGTGTCGGCATCGGACAAGGGGATTTCATATTCAAATTCATGGCGCTGTGTTCCTATCGTGGCACTTTTTATATTTAGCCATGCCTGTGTGTCACTGGTTCTAACGCGCATAGAACTGGTTGGCGCGGTGCTTAAATAACCTTGTCGATAACAAACAGAATGATCGATGTGAAGGCGCCAAGCATCATTAGCAAGTAAAAATTTATGTTCGATTTCAATGGCCATAAGTAAAATTCAACAAATATGTTAAGGTTAAAAGCCTAGTGTGGTGTGCGTAGTTTACTTTAAAGTCTGGCTTTATTTAATCCCTGAGCAGTGCTAAAGTAATTGTGTAGTAGATTGATAGGTTTTTATTTAACATATATTTTCATTTAGGATACTCAAATGGCGTTCGAACTTCCTGTATTACCTTACGGTAAAAATAGATTGGTCCCTTATATTTCAGAAGAAACATTGGAATATCACTATGGTAAACATCATCAAACCTATGTGACTAACCTTAACAACTTAGTCCCTGGTACTGAGTTTGAAGGCTTATCACTTGAAGAGATTATTATGAAATCTTCAGGCGGTATTTTCAATAATGCTGCACAAGTATGGAATCATACGTTTTATTGGCATTGCTTAGCTCCTGATGCAGGTGGCGAACCTACAGGCGCCTTAGCTGATGCAATAACTGCAACGTTTGGTTCATTCGAAAAATTTAAAGAAGATTTCACCAAATGTGCAGTGACTACCTTTGGTTCTGGCTGGGCGTGGTTGGTTAAAAATGCTGACGGCAGTTTAGCGTTAGTTAGCACTAGCAATGCAGCGTGTCCCTTAACCACGGGTCAAACACCGTTGTTAACTTGCGATGTCTGGGAGCATGCGTATTACATCGATTATCGTAATGCACGCCCTGCGTATTTAGAAGCATTTTGGGCATTGGTAAATTGGGAATTTGCAACTGCAAACTTTCAAGCGTAAGTAGTTAAAGCCTTAAGCCTTCTGCATTGTTACCGATGCAGAAGGCTTTTTTATGCGCAACGGTAAAGAATGAAATCGGGTGCATTGCGTCATAAACTTAAGGTTTTTAGCTGTTTATTACATACTGTGAAGGGTGGGGTAGTTGTTCTTGGCGCAACGGCTAACAATCAACATTGAAAGCAAATAGGATTAATCTGCAAATTCAAACAACGTGCTTTGCTCTTTAAGAGGTTTGCTTTTAGGAACGGTGGAGGGTTGATTGCAGGTTGAAAAGTGCAGTGTTTGATTCAGGTTTTCTTCAATACTATTAAGTAACCGAATTACGCTTCTCCCTACTGCCCATGCTAAATTGACAGGGACAGCGTTGCCGATTTGTTTATATTGGCTAGTTATTGGACCTGCAAATTGCCAATCATCAGGAAAGGTTTGTATTCTGGCATATTCACGAACGGTTAATGGGCGTGTTTCTTCAGGATGGCAACGCTCGGTTTGTTTTTGTGCAGGGGAACACGTTAAAGTTAAGCTGGGCGCGTCCCAAGACAAGCGCCGTGCCATACCCGTTTTTCCACCTGTTAAAAAATAACTGCCTTGCATGTATTCACGTTGTAAATTATCGGGTAAGTCACGCCAATAACCGCCTTGTGGCACATAATCTAAAATGACTTTTTTGTTTTTTGGGTATGCTTGTCCTACTGAGACTGGAACATCATCGGGGTAAAGAGCACCTGCTTTTAATGCATCCCTTAAGGTAAAAATACGCTGATAAGGAGCAGGCCAACTAAACGTTGCATACTTAACTAGATCGTTGCGTACACCTATTAAAATAAGGCGTTCGCGTTTTTGAGGGACTTGATAAAAAATAGCTTTTAAGACTGTTGGCGGGACGCTTAAGGTATAGCCTAAGTCAGCAATCACACTCAGAATCACGGCTAAAGTTTTACCGCCATCATGCTCAAGTAAGCCACGAACATTTTCCGCCATAAATACTTTAGGCTGCGTTTCTTTAAGCACTCGTGCAAATTCAAAAAATAAGGTACCGCGCGTGTCTTCAAAACCTAGCTGCTGCCCTGCATAGGAAAATGCCTGACAAGGAAATCCTCCTGAAACAAAATCAACTCCGTTAAACGCTGTAAAATCTAAAGTTCTTATATCCCCTTCGATAATATTCCAGTTAGGTCGGTTAATTTTTAGGGTATTGCAGGCGTGTTTATCAAGTTCATTAAGTGCTACAGCGTTACACCCTGCTTTTTCCAAACCAATCGCCAGACCGCCAGCACCAGCAAATAATTCTATCGAAGAATAAGGTCTATGCGGGGCCGTTTGACTTTCCAATGCCCAATTAGAAGCTGACATTTTTTTAATTTCTGGAAAGTCAGAAAGCTGGGAAAGTCGGTATTGTTTTTTACCTATCGCATTAAAAATAGGCTGTAATTTACCTGACTTTTCCCATTTTAAAAGCGTGGCTTTTGAGACAGACACAATGTCGGCTAATAATTCGGCATCTAATAGCTCGTAATCAAACATGGAAATCATCAAATCCCTCATACGTTTTAAAAGACAGCAAGTACACGCTGTTCAATAAATTTTTGTCAATATGTTTAAGCTCATCAATTACCGTATTAGAGGCTTCATTTAGCTTAATATCGTCAACAACATCCGCAATAATAGTCGGCAGCACGGCACATAATTGTTTAAAGGCCTGTTTTTGTCCGGTCACTAATGCATAAAACTGGTCTATCGATATACGTCGAATTCTTTCATTTGATACAGATAGGTTATCAAGACTAGTTTTCCAGACGATATTCTGGCTTTTGCTGGCAATCACTTCAACTAGATAACACAATGCTTTAGAGTCTTTAAGCAAAGTATTCTGCATACGCATATAGGTTTTTTGTGAAGATGACGAATTCATCGTGTTGTGTTTATTTTTCATTTCCACATAAATACGTTGCTCTGTATTGATGATGTCGTACCCTTTAATTGGCACAGTCCAGCCATGACCAAAATAATGAAAAATATTTTGGTGAAAATAACCTATGTGATTTGTGTTGCTTTTATCCATCTGCCTAATAATTTCAGCTTCTAAAGTTGCTTCAATGGTCTTTTTGTAAACTTTTGCATCAAATGTTAATTTAATTGGGTCGAGTAAGTTTTTATTAAACTCGGCTAAATCAATGTGAAAACGATATTTCAATACCGTCGTTTTGACATGCTCGTAAAGGTTCTGATCACTGATAAATTCTAAATTGTATTTTTTCATAATGGCTGAGGAATTTCGGCTTGAATAATAGTATTCATATTGACTCCTAGATAGTTAATTTATACGTTTTTTTAAGCACAAGCTATTCACGATTCAACCAACTGTCACCGCCATGACAGGCGGTTGCGTAGCTAATTTTTTGCCCTTGACACAGCGGCAAGGTTTTATAAAGAGACGGCGTAAGCACATTGATTCAGTTTAGGCTCACGTTCCAACAAGCGATAAGGCGCATCTTCCTATCTAATTTACTGTTTGCATGCCTATGCTGCCCTTAAGTGATTAATTAAATACAAGTTTGTAAGAAAGTAACACGTCATGCGTTGGCCTTGCTTGCCGACCAGTGCTGTAGGGTATTGTGTAATAAAGTGTTATCGCAGCGGGGCTTTAGTCTGCTAACAACGTAGCCATGGCAGACTTGGCATTACACTGGGTTATGATGGTTGCTAATTGATGTGCCTCCAACTGATGTTTAATGGCTTCATTCCCGTTTATGCTAAACAGTTGATATTCTTTTTTGGCAAAGGTAATAATTTGGCACTTTTTAAAGGGCTGATTATCAAACGGTAAGTTTGTAAAATTAAGGCTTAAGGGAGAAGTACCTTCCAAGCTTGGTGCATAAATCATAAACTCATCTTTTATAGCTAACACCGCGCGATATTGATTTGCGCTGGTTAGGTACATGTAGCCGACTTGAATTTCTTTTTCTTTTAATCTCATGGTCAATACAATTTTTTATAGCTTATGAAGAGGATTATTTTACACCGCCAATAAATAAAAAAGGCCGGAATAACCGACCTTTTTATTTGTGTAAAACTTAACGAATTATCTCTATTGTTTTTTCAACTGCTTTTTTCTTAACTTGTTTTTTTATTGCATTGGGCGCATTTTCAACGGCTTTGACTGCTGATTTTCCTGTCTTAACGGCTTGGTTTGCTGCGTCCACTTGTTTAACTGCTTCGGGTGCAACGGCTGTAGCGGTTGATTTTGCCGCGTGTTCTGCTAAGCCACCTAGCAAACTTTGCTCGGCAATTGCAGTGCTGGAAATAACTAACAGTGTTCCTAATAGTATAGCTTTGTTATGCATGGTATTGATCCTGTAATGGTGTGATTGGGCGGCTAGGTTATCACTGTGAAACTTAATGGTGGATTAATGGATGTTTAATTATTTTGTTAAGGGGTCGAGTTGGGTGAGTCGTTTTTTATGTTTATGCAGTACGATTAAGTTTAGTAATTTCTTGCTCGTGTGGAAATTTGTGCCTCAGCGTGCTTAGGCAATTAAATCACTTAAGGAATAAAGTTCAGTGAAATCCATTAATGCAACACCTGTCGTGGAAGCTAATTGCCTTGCTGATAATGTAAACGATTGATTTGATACAACTAATGCGTAATCTGCCTGATAGTGATGCATGCCAGAGAACACTTCTTGAACGGCTGAATTACCAATTGGCGAGGAGTATAACTTACACTGAATGGCTACGGTTTTGCCATATTTTTCAGCAAGAACGTCAACGCCTTGATCGCCACTCTTACCGTTAATCAGCACATTCCAGCCATTTTTTTTTAAAATATCTGCACAATAATGCTCAAATTCAGAAGGGGTTAAGCGCGTTATATCGTGATGAAGTGGGGGCTGTTGCTTGGTTAATTGCGTGATGATGCGCTCTATTTCAGTGAACACAAAAGGGGAGTAGGTCGTTAAAAAATTGTCTTTTGCTGAGCTACTGGATAACAACGCTTTTTTTTCATTTAATCTGTTTTTTAAATCAATAATATCTTCATCATTAGCGATTAAGTGGTTAAAAAAGTAGAGCTTTTCCTTGTTCCAAGGTTCTGTAATCGGCCTTTTATAATCATCAACACTTAGCTTTTGGTGCTTTTTTTTTAATAAAATATGTTTATGCTCCATGATGATTTCACAACATCTTGTTTCTAACTCTTTTTCTAAAATGGTAATACTGTTTAAATTGGCCATTCTAGCCACTTCATACTTCAGATCATTTTCCAAAGATTCATCTGACTGCGAATAATTACTGTAAAAATTATAATTTCCAGTTTCATAAACATAGCGTTTGTAGACAATGATTGCTTCATCTTGATTATCTTGGTGCCATAGCGTAATAGCACCTTGTAGGCCCACAAAGCCTTGTTGTTTTAATTTCTCAAGGCTATTTATTTCGGTTATTTTTGCCTGAAGTTCGGCGCGGTTTTGGTGCTGCTCTTTAGCAATTTTTTTAAACCAACTTATTGTTTTTAAAAGAACAGTAAATAGAATAAGCAAGACGAAACCTAGCGCAATGATTGTTTCTCTTGTTGGGGGGATTGAATCTAGGCGCGTCATAATAATCGAGTTAACTGATGGGTTATGTGGTTCGCGTTCTTGGTTTAAGGGCGTATTAAATAGCCAAAATCAGGGCTTGACGTTATTGTGCGGTCTATAAAACTTCGTAAAGTCTTTATAATGGCTGTAACGCACTACGTTAAGTCTCCTAAGGTGTGTTGTTGAAGATTAAGCAACAGTCAAGAATGACGTTGTCGATAAACTCTGACCAACTTAAAAACAGTAGGTATCATAACTTTTAGTAACAGGCAGTGGCAAGATGTTAACGCACGGTAGCCGCCTATCTAAATGAATTAAGAGCACATAAACGTGGCAAATAATCGTATTCCTAGCACATTAAACCAAGCTCAACGAGAAAGACTGGCGCATATTGACTTTACCTTGATGTTTAAAGGTGAAGCTGGACGCCCATTTTTAATGGCACGGTTCAATATTGCGCCTTCGGTAGCAACTCAAGATTTCGTTCGTTACAAAACACTTGCGCCAGAGAATATTGTCTATGATGAAAAACGTCGCTTACATTTAAAAACCAAGCACTTCACGCCATTGTTTGATTATGATGTTATCCGAACATTAGCGACCATCAGCCAAGGATTTGGCGATGGTTTTATGAGTAAAGTAAAGCCACCCATAGAGTGTGAAGCGCCTTTTCATTTAAATAAACCACGTTTAGCGATTGTCGCCAGCGTAAGTGAAGCCATTGAAAAGAAATGTGCGCTCAGTATTTGTTACGTGTCAATAAGTAATGGCTGTAGTACAAGAGATATTGTGCCGCACACGTTGGTTGATAATGGTTTGCGTTGGCACGTCCGAGCTTACGATCGTAAGCAAAATGCATTTAGAGATTTTGTGCTGACCAGAATAAAATCGGCTGAATTAATAACAATTTATCCTACTAATGAAGGCGAAACTAAAGCGCTGGATAAGCAATGGAATCGTATTGTTGAATTAGATTTAATTCCTCATCCAAAAATACATCACCCTGAGGCAATTCAATTAGATTATGGTATGAGTAACGGGCACTTAGTGGTCGAGATAAGGGCCGCTTTTGCTGGTTATTTATTACGCTTGTGGAATATTGATTGCTCAACCGACGCCAGCGCTAAAGGACATGAGTTTCATTTAGCACTTAATAATCCAGAAGCCTTGTATGGGGTTGATAATGCTGAATTAGCACCTG
Source organism: Methylococcaceae bacterium (assembly GCA_007280895.1). Lineage (GTDB taxonomy): Bacteria > Pseudomonadota > Gammaproteobacteria > Methylococcales > Methylomonadaceae > Methylovulum. The sequence continues at coordinate 128 of QYQN01000015.1, read as the reverse complement.
GATATAACAGGGGCATGGCGGCGCAGATGAAGGACAGTAGCGATAATAAAGTAACTGTAGAGAGTAATGTTGGGTAACAGTGGTGCCCCAAGGCGGATTCGAACCGCCGGCCTGTCCCTTAGGAGGGG
>QYQN01000040.1 GCA_007280895.1 Methylococcaceae bacterium | reverse complement strand
CTCAGCTGAGTTGGACAATTATAGAGACTTAATAACCTTTGTCAACAACTAATTTTCTTTCCCGTTTTTGCATCAACTCTTCTCTGCGAAGAGCCGGCCATTATACTTAGTTTTTTTGTTTTTGAAAGACTTTTAAAAACATAATGGCAATTAATAGGTGCAAACTAAATAACTGACCACTTTAATTCTCTATACAAAAAACCATCCCATCACTTTCTTGACCAATCCTCACCTAACTAAATAAGTATACGAGCTCAAACCTGCCACTAACTCTGCTTCGTACTTTGCTCTCTCAACATTCGACAACGTGCTTTTTGCTAACTTGTTTTGAAAAGCTACTATCAACTCCTGACTATTAATATGAACATACTCCAAAAGCTCCGACACAACCTCTCCCTCTTGCAGATCATAAAATTGATAACCATTTTCATCTAATTTAATATTTATCGAATGCGTATCGCCAAATAGATTATGCATATCCCCTAAAATTTCTTGATACGCTCCAATCATAAAAAAACCTATTAAATAAGGCTCTTTATTATCAATATCATGAACAGCTAAAGTGCTTTCCAGATTCTTTCCATCTATATAATGATCAATTCGCCCATCAGAATCACACGTTAAATCTTGAATAACAGCCCTTCGCTTCGGTTGCTCATTTAATCTATGAATCGGCATAATTGGAAATATTTGATCAATACCCCATATATCTGGAAGAGATTGAAATAATGAAAAATTACAAAAAATTTTATCCGCTAACTTCTCCCTCAACTCCTGAAGAATTATTGCTTCATTTTGATGCGTAGAATTCAAGCGCCCCTCAACAGCTCGACAAAAAAGCGCATATTCATTTTCTGCCGAAGCCAACTCATTAATAGTTAACTTATCCCTTGCAAACTTAGCCCTTGCCTCATTTAAACTAAAATACGCATCATGATAAGCCTCCACCAGATTTCCCTCTTCTGGCAAACAAAATTCAGCAGAATCTGACTTATACACAGACTCTACATCCGTTACATTTGTAATCAAAACAGCATGATGCGCTGTTAAAGCGCGCCCTGACTCCGTAATAATATCAGGTTGTGGAAGATTTTTTTCAACACAAATGTCAGCAAATCCACGAACTATATTTTGCGCGTACTCCTCAAGACTATAATTAATTGACGATTCTCGTCGAGAGCGACTGCCATCATAATCAACACCCAACCCTCCGCCCGCATCAACAACAGTAATTTTTGCGCCCAATCTATGAAATTCTCCATAAAACTGACCCACTTCTTTTAAGGCGATCTTTATGTCATGAATATTAGCAATTTGAGAACCCATATGAAAATGCATTAATTTGAGAGAATCTAATAAATTAACACTTTTTAAGCGCTCAATCATTTGAAGTATATCGTAAGCATGCAATCCAAATTTTGACTTTTCCCCCCCACTATTTTGCCACTTACCCGCACTAATACTAGACAACCTAACTCGCACCCCCAACATAGGAACAACATTTAACGCTCTTGCTTCTTCGATAATTAATTCTAATTCTAGCGGTTTTTCAATGACTAAATATAAATTTAACCCCATTTTTAACCCAATAAGAGCCAGCCTAATATATGCAGCATCTTTATAGCCATTACAAACCACTACTCCTTCATGAGATAACGCCATGATTGCCAGCAACTCAGGCTTACTGCCTGCCTCTAAACCAATATTTGGCGCCGCTAAAATCCCCTCAACAACCTGGCGCTGCTGATTTACTTTTATGGGATATACGGGAGTATAACGTCCTGAATAATTATAATTATCACATGCTTTTTTAAATGCTTTATCTAAACGCACCACACGATCTTTTAAAATATCTGTAAACCTGACCAGAACAGGCAAAGAAAGCTGCTTTGCCTCAAGAAGCTGTGCAATTTCATATAAATCCACTTCACTATCATTGTCTGAACTTGGCTTAACGCTAACATGACCCTTTTTATTTATTGAAAAATACTCATCACCCCATAGTTCAATTGCATACGTTTGAGCTGATTGAGAAATACTCCAGCCATCTGTTTGATTTAAAGCCACTTAAAAACTCCGTTAATTCACAAAATAATGACAAATTCTAATATAATGCAGCAATATAATCGTTTATTTTTTCAGGATTTTAATTTATGAACACTACCCAATGGTTTACCGAACAACTCCCCAATGCTGAAACTGCATTTTCTTTAAGCATCAAAAACAAGCTACACGAAGAACAGTCAACGTTTCAGCACATTGAAATATATGATACACACGGCTTTGGCAAATTAATGGTGATTGATGGCTGCACCATGGTTTCAACGCGCGATAATTTTTTCTACCACGAAATGATGAGTCACGTAGGTTTGTTTACCCACCCTAATCCTAAAAAAGTATGGATTATTGGTGGCGGGGATTGCGGTACGTTAAAAGAAGTGTTGAAGCACCCTACCGTTGAGCATGCCGTGCAAATTGACATTGACGAACGCGTAACTCGACTAGCTGAAATTTATTTCCCAGAGCTTTGTGAATCAAATAACGATCCAAGAGCAGATTTAAAATTTATTGACGGAATAAAATGGGTAAAAGACGCAGCACCCAATTCCGTAGACATTATTATTATCGATAGTACAGATCCCGTTGGCCCTGCGGAAGGTTTATTTGGCGAAAACTTTTATAAAGACTGCTATCGCTGCCTAGCTGATGATGGCATTTTAATCCAACAAAGCGAATCTGCTTTACTGCACTTAACACTCATAAAAGAAATGCGCCAAGCGATGACTAACTCGGGCTTAGCACACCAACAAACGGTATTTTTTCCGCAATGTATTTATCCTTCTGGTTGGTGGAGCGCAACATTAGCAAGCAAACAAGCATTTATGCCATTTCGCGAACAAGACATAATTAATAAAGGATTTAATACTGAATATTACAACGAGGATATTCACAAAGCCGCCTTAGCACAACCTGAATTTTTTAAAAAAGCTTTTCAAAATAAATAGATGAGAGACACTACGACCTTTAGACTGATTGAGCGAATTAGTAATTTACTTCGCTCTGAAGAACGTAAGAAATATGTAACACTTGGATTGCAACCAGTACACTTTCAACTTCTAGATTACCTTACCAGGTGTAACCAATTCAGCAACACTCCCGTAGTTGCTGCTGAGTATCTCGGACTTACTAAAGGCACGGTATCTCAATCTATTCAAATGCTTGAGCGTAAAAATTATTTGCTTAAACTACCTGATTTAAAAGATCGCCGCGTGACGCATCTGCAAATAACTCCGCAAGGCGAACAATTGCTTAAAAATAGTCGTCCTATAGATGCTTTTATTAATGCGACAGAAGAAATTTATAATCAATCATTTACCCATATAGATGACGGTCTTAATGCAATTTTACTCGCGTTGCAAAAAGCAAATAATGCTAAAAGTTTTGGCACCTGCCATACCTGCATCAATTTTATTAACATGGATGATCACTATTTATGCAACCTAACACAGCAGCCATTGGATAAAACCGATTCTATAAAAATTTGCCGTGAACATAGGTTAAACCCAACTATACTTAACACACCTACTTAACCCTCTACATTACTGAGAGAATCAACTATGTTTGACCCAAAAGCCATTGATGAAATCGTCAGCCGCCTATCTAACTCTATGCACCCAGGTTTAACGCATATTAAAGAAGACATGGATAAAAACTTTCATGTTATTTTACAAAGTGTCTTAGGTAAACTTGACTTAGTGACACGTGAAGAATTTGAAGTCCAAAAATTATTACTTGCTAAATGCAGGGCAAAATTAGATGACTTAGAAAAACGTATTTCTGCAATTGAAAGTCACGGACAACAAGCACCCACAGCTGATACATCAGAATCTGAAAGTCATGACACACCACAAAATTGATAATTCATAACCTAACATTGAGCACTTACGCAGCTAAATTAATGCAATTTCACCTCTCTTTCGTGGTGCTCAGCGATGTCTTTAGCCATTATTTATAGCCGAGGGCGCTCAGGCATTGATGCGCCTCTTGTTACCGTTGAAACGCATATCTCCAATGGTCTCCCCTCTCTTTCAATTGTTGGCTTACCTGAAACGGCCGTTAAAGAAAGCAAAGATCGTGTTCGTAGCGCAATAATAAACTCTCATTTTGACTTTCCTGCTCAACGCATCACGATTAATTTAGCTCCTGCTGATTTACCAAAAGATGGGGGACGCTTTGATCTAGCTATTGCGTTAGGCATACTCGCTGCTTCTGGACAAATTCCGCGTAAAGACTTGGAGCACTATGAATGTGTCGGCGAACTATCCTTGGGAGGTGAGTTACGTAGTATTGCCGGCATTCTTCCGATAGCAATACAATCAAGAAATAGTCTTAGAAAACTTATTTTGCCCTATGCAAATACAGAAGAAGGCGCATTAATAAAAGATATTGAATTAATTCCAGCCAAGCATTTATTGGAAATTTGTGCGCATTTAAACGGCCAGCACATTATTCCTACCCAGCACCATGTAAAACAAGCAATAGAAACTTATTCTGATCATGATCTTTCTGATGTTCATGGTCAATATCATGTCAAAAGAGCATTAGAAATTGCTGCCGCAGGCGCCCATAATTTGCTTATGCTTGGCCCGCCTGGCACAGGAAAATCAATGATTGCCTCGCGTTTATCCACCATACTTCCCTTATTAACTGAACAACAAGCTCAAGAAACAGCCGCGCTTGCCTCTATTAGCAATCAAGGCGTTAATGTTAAAACCTGGTTAATTCCCCCCTTTCGTGCGCCACATCATACTGCATCAGCAGCAGCATTAGTGGGTGGCGGCAGCAATCCTCGACCAGGTGAAATTTCTCTTGCCCATAATGGGACACTATTTCTTGATGAGCTCCCAGAATTTGACCGAAAAGTATTAGAAGTCTTACGTGAGCCTTTAGAAACGGGGCAAATCACCATCTCAAGAGCCAATAATCAAGCCAATTTTCCAGCTCGATTTCAGCTCATTGCCGCAATGAACCCCTGTCCTTGCGGTTATTTAGGCGATGCTTCTGGTCGCTGTCACTGCACCTCAGAACAAATCAATCGCTATCGTGCAAAAATTTCTGGCCCACTCTTAGATAGAATAGACATTCACTTAGATGTTCCCAGAGTGCCACATGAAATACTCCGCAAAGGCTCACCAGACGGCGAAGAAAGTAGCCTGACAATAAGAGCTCGTGTCATCGCTGCACGCAATATTGCCTTTACAAGATCGGGCAAGGCTAATTCGGCACTCACTACTAAAGAAGTTAACGTGCATTGCGTATTAACTGATGCCAGCCATAAAATTCTTGAACAAGCTATGGATAAATTTGGACTATCGAATCGTGCGTATCATCGTATTTTAAAACTAGCGCGCACGATTGCCGATCTTGCCCACTCACCCGACATACAAATTTCCCACTTAAGTGAAGCCATTAGCTACCGAAAACTCGATCGAAGCCATTAATAAATTGCCTTACTTATGAAAATGATGATCAGGACAAACACTGTTCCGCAAACTAATAATCGGCCAATTTGCCGATTGTGCATAAGCAGTCAAGCGCTGATCTGGATCAACAGCCACCGGATGATCAACACATAACAATAATGGTAAATCATTATGAGAATCGCTGTAAAACCAACTCCCTTGCATGGTTTCACCCGATTCCTTCAGCCACGCCTCAAGCAATGTTACTTTACCGTCCTGAAAACACGGAATTTCAACAAAATTACCTGTATATTGACCATTAACGAGCTCTGGCGTAGTCGCCAATAAATGCGTAATGCCATACAACTGAACAATTGGTTCAGTAACAAAACGATTTGTTGCGGTAATGACCAAAATCGTATCTCCCAACGCACGATGCTTATTAATTAATTGCTGCGCGGAATTTAATAATAAAGGTTTGATCATCGTATCGACAAATTGCTGCCGCCATATAAGCAACTGCGACATAGGGTGCTCTGCCAATGGTTTTAACGAAAAATGTAAAAATGCTTTAATATCCAAAGTGCCTTGCTGGTACTCCAAATAAAACCTTTCATTTGCCTCTGCATACATTTTTTCATCAACAACACCCTGAGCCACAAGAAATTGCCCCCAAAGATAATCACTATCATCACTAATTAAGGTATTGTCTAAATCAAATATTGCTAATGACATAAAATCCTGAAAAAAATAGTAAAAGAGATAAGTGCTATAGCCTAAGCACTTTTTTTATGGAACAATGCTAATTATTACTAACAGCTTATCGAGTCGCACAAGTTTTTAGCACTCGACTAACCTACGAAAATTACAGGTTTCAACATGATAGACTCTAAAGGATACCGACCTAACGTCGGAATCATCCTTTGTAATGATGAGGGTCGCGTGTTTTGGGCAAAACGAATGGGCGTAAATGCTTGGCAATTTCCTCAAGGAGGAATTAATCCAGATGAAGACCCTGAAGCCGCCATGTATCGAGAACTTTGGGAAGAAACTGGCTTACAAAAGCAACACGTCCAAATTCTCGGTCGAACACGCTATTGGTTAAGATACCAATTACCCGAACGTTACATAAGAAAAAACTCACTCCCACTGTGTATTGGACAAAAACAAATTTGGTATGTATTACGCTTAATTTCAGCAGATTCCAATGTGCGCTTTGATCTTTGTTCAAAACCAGAATTTGATAGCTGGCGCTGGGTTGATTATTGGGAACCGCTCAAGGATGTTGTCTATTTCAAGCGCAAAGTGTATCAAAAAGCCATGACTGAACTCTGCGTTATTCTGACAACAAATGGAATAGCTATCAACACAAGCCCCACGAAAATCAAAAAAAATCTAAAAAAAGCATAACTTAATACCCCTTGGTTGTCATCTCCACACCCTCTAAAGCATAAGGCAATCTGACCACCCTTGTGCTAAACAGCCCCTGAGCTGTCAACTCGATAAACCGAAACCCTGGCGGCTTATCATCAAGGCCAAAGTGCGCGCTTTTTGGCTTAAATTGAAAACACGCTGAAGGTGTTGCCAACACACGAATACCTTCATATTCAACGTCCATCTCCTGATGAATATGCCCGTTAACGACTAACTTAACCTGCGGATAATGCGTTATCAACGACCAAAAACGTGGGTAATTATCAATAATCATGGTGTCCAACCATACGCTTTCAGTTGGCAACACATGATGATGGACCGCAATTAACACATTTTTTTCTACAGATTCATTTAAGCAACGCTCAAGATAAATTAATTCAGCATCTGCTAAGTGCCCTTTCTCAGAACCAATAACTTGGCTATTTAAACAAATGAGCTGCCAATTAGGTAAATGCAACGCAGGCTTACATGAAACCCACGCAGAATTTAAGACCGACGACATTACCGCAACATCATCATGATTACCTGGTAAGCAAAGACAAGGAATCTGCAAGGCTTCTAGTGTATGCAAAATACAGAAATAACTGTCTGCAACAGGGTCCTGCGCTAAATCTCCCGTCAGCAACACTAAATCAATTGCCTTAAACGTAGCAAGTGCGAGCCGTAAAACCTCAGCAAAAGAAGACCGTGTATCAACACCTAACAGCCTAGACTCAGGCGTGGCTAAAATATGTAAATCAGTAATATGTACTATTGATAAGGTGTTTTTAACAAGCGCATCTGAATTAATTATCACAATATATACTAATCAATTGATTTACAAAGAACTTTTGAATTTCTTTGTGGATTATAAAACGCCTTTAACGGTTCAGGCAAATTAATAGGATCAAGTAAAACAAAGCCACGTTCAACAAACCAATGAGTTGTTTGTGTAGACAACACATAGATTTTTTGTACATTTAAAATTTTTGCTTTGCGACAAGCGTATTCTAACAACCGATTAGCACGTGCAGAACGGCGATAATCTGGATGCACCGCTAAACACGCCACCGTGGCAAATTGATGTAAACGATTAGGGTGTAACGCAATACAACCAATAATTAAACCATCACGATCAATCACAAAATAATCAGCCAATTCCATCTCAATTTTTTCTCGTGAACGTTTTGCTAAAATGCCTTGCTGCTCTAATGGCTTAATTAACTCTAAAAGACCTCCTAAATCATTGACCACAGCAGGACGTAATTCCTCAAAAGGAGTTGAACTAATCAAGGTACCCACGCCATCGCGGGTAAATAACTCTAAGAGCAAGGCACCGTTTTGATGCCTATCAACAAAATGCACCCTTGAAATACCTGACTTACACGCCTGTATCGAGGCCCTTAATGGAGAACTCATTGCTTCCGAGAGCTGAGGATATTCCTCTAAAAACAAGGCCACTTCAGCTGTGGTCATTTGCTGAATACGCTCACCTGTAGCAGGGTTACAACAACTTTCTTCGGTTAATAAAATTAATTTTTCTGCTTTCAACGCAATAGCAACAGCAGTAGCAACCTGTTCCGCAGATAAATTAAATATTTCTCCGCTTGGTGAGTAACCAATGGGCGAAATTAATACCACATTATCTTGATCTAACTGCTGATGAATAGCCGCACTATCAATACGGCGCACCTCGCCTGTGTAACCATAATCAATGCCATCAATAACGCCCAAAGGCTTAGCCATCACAAAATTACCTGACGCTACTTTTATTTTTGCACCCGCCATAGGTGAATTAGCAAGCCCCAAGGAAAGCAACGCTTCGATTTCTACACGCACCAAACCTGCCGCTTCTTTGACTGACTGCAACGCTTCTCGATCGGTAACGCGCAAATTATTATTAAACCATGTAGACGCCGCTAAGCGCTGCATACGCTGATTAATTTGTGGTCGTGTTCCATGCACCAATACCAAACGAATACCCAAACTATTTAACAACGCAAAATCATGCACATAATGTTCAAAATCATCTGCTAAAACCGCCTCTCCACCAAAAGCGATAACAAATGTTTTATCACGATGCGCATGAATATAAGGCGATGAATTTCTAAACCAGTTAACAAATTGATTTTGCTGTTCCATAACACTATTATTTCAAATTCGACGTATTTAACACATACCTAATAATAAGTCCTTTACACCCAATCAACGATTACTATGCCGCGATTAAGTAAACTTCACCTTAGCGACCAGACTAATTTTGCACGAAAATAAAGCCACCATTACCTCAGTAAAACACTATTATTCGTTCCTAATGTGGCTAATAATAATTCATATAAATTACCAACCTATGTAAAACGCTTAAGCTCATGCATAACAATACAGAAAAGCTACCTTTTGACAGCCAAACATTTCTAAAAAATTTAACCACACGCCCGGGTATTTATAGAATGTTTGACCTAAAAGGTGATTTAATTTATGTAGGTAAAGCAAAAAATCTTAAAAACCGCGTCTCTAGCTATTATAAAACTCAATCTGCATCACCTAAGCAAACAGTGATGATGGCGAAAGTCACGCATATTGAAGTCACTGTTACGCAATCCGAAAGCGAAGCCTTACTCCTAGAATGCCAATACATAAAACGCCACAAACCCAGATATAACATTTGCCTACGCGATGATAAAACATTTCCTTTCATCCATATCTCAACACATCACGATTATCCACAAATTAGCTTGCATCGTGGCGCAAAAAAAGCACCTGGAAAATACTTTGGCCCTTATCCCAACGCAGTTGCGGCCAAAGAATGCTTAAAATTATTGCAAAAATTATTTCCCATCAGACAATGTGAAGATACCGTCTTTAACTACCGAACGCGCCCCTGCCTGCAATATCAAATTGGTCGCTGTACCGCGCCCTGCGTAGGCTTTATTGACAAGCCCAATTATGCTATCGATGTTAACCTCACCCTGCTTTTTTTAGAAGGCAAAAATGCTCAACTCATCGATAATTTAATCATCAAAATGGAACGCGCAGCCACACAATTAGAATATGAAATGGCGGCGAACATACGCGATCAAATTTCGCGTATTCGCCCTCTATTGGAAAAACAATGTGTTCATGGTGAAAAAGGCAACGTAGATATTATTGCCTGTGCAAACCAACACAACATCGCCTGCATTCAAGTGTATTTTATTCGACAAGGTCAACAATTAGGGCAAAATAGTTATTATCCAAAAATGCACGATGCCCATAGTCCTGCACGCATCATGCAGGCATTTATCAGCCAGTTTTATATCAACAAACCTATTCCTTATGAGATAATTGTGAGCCATGAACCCGATGAACTAGACCTACTCACTGAAGTATTAACACTAGAAGCCGAGCATGCCGTCAGCATTGTTAACAAGGTCAGGGGCGAGCGTAATAAATGGCTAACCATGGCACAAACCAATGTTGAACACGCGTTACATGCTAAATTATCTGAAAAAGCCAGCATTCATCAACGCCTCCAAAGCCTTGCCAACGCCCTCAAATTAACCACCTTACCACAGCGTTTTGAATGCGTAGACATTAGCCATACACAGGGCATGCAAACAGTAGCATCGTGCGTAGTCTTTGATCAAGAAGGCCCAGTAAAATCAGCTTATCGACGCTTCAACATTACCGACATAACTCCTGGAGATGATTATGCCGCCATACACCAAGCCGTCTCCAGACGCTTTAAACGCCTTCAAGACAGCAATACACTCACACCAGATATTTTATTTATTGATGGCGGCAGCGGACAAATTAATGCCGCGCAAAAGGCACTAGAGGAATTAAGCATAAACAATGTTATGATAGTCGGCGTTTCAAAAGGTCCTGAACGAAAAGCAGGAATGGAAAAAATACTACTGGTTAACGAAAAAGAACCGATTGATATAAAAAATGAACCCAGTGGTTTATTGCTCATCCAGCATATCCGAGATGAAGCGCATCGCTTTGCGATTACAGCACATCGACAACGACGCAACAACGCCCAAAAAAAATCTGTACTCGAAGGCATTGTCGGACTTGGTAGTAAACGACGACAACTATTATTAAAGCAGTTTGGCGGATTACAAGGTGTCTCGCAAGCAAGCATAGATGCACTTTGCAGTTTAAATGGCATAAGCCGACCATTGGCACAACGAATTTACGAGCACTTTCATCACCAAGATGGCCATTGAATTTAACCTACCTACCTATATTACACTGCTAAGAGTTGCATTAATTCCCCTATTAATGCTAATTTTTTATGTGCCTTGGGAATATTCCAATATCGCCTGTACTGCTGTATTTATCTTGGCAGGTATTACCGATTGGCTTGATGGCTACCTTGCTAGAAAATTAAAAATGGAAACCCCGTTTGGGGCGTTTTTAGATCCCGTAGCAGACAAGCTCATGGTTGCAATGGTATTAGTCATTATTGTAGAACGCCAAGCTGACCCTTTTTTAGCCATTCCAGCCGCCATCATTATTGGTCGAGAAATTACCATTGCCTCACTTCGTGAATGGATGGCGACCATTGGTCAACAAGCAACCGTTAAAGTTTCCATGCTAGCCAAATGGAAAACTGGCATACAAATGATTTCCCTTGGTCTATTACTGTATCATGACACCTTATTTAGCCTTCCAATTGAACCAATCGGCTACGCTCTTTTATACACAGCAGCTTTACTTGCAGTGTGGTCAATGATTGACTACCTTAACGCTGCCTTCACGGCTTTAACAAAAACATGATGGGCTTTTTTATAAAAATTAATTTTTAATAAAAATAACAACGACTTCCTCAATCATAAGCGTACTAACCCTACCCTTTTGCATTGACCTAACAACACAAGAACAGCACATTAAGTAGGCTGTGAAAGAAGAACATGGATCAAGAATTAGACACTCCTCAGATAATCTCTGAAAAAAAGGCTGAAATGCCCGACAAAATTTTACTTGCCGCACTTAGCTTATTTGCCAAAAAAGGGTATTTTACTACCTCACTTAGCGACATAAGCCAAGCTGCAAACTTAACCAGCATTAGTGAACTTTATCAACACTACCCTGATAAACACGCTATTGCACACACCCTTTACGAACATATTTTTAATAATCTTAATGTTTCCATTGAGGACATTAAACGCAGAACCGATAAACCCTCAGAACAACTTCGCAGTATTGTCGATTTATTATTCAAACTAGCCGACGACGCGCCCCATATTGTTAACTTTTTGCTTATCGCAAAAACCAATGAATTTCTTCCCGAACAAAAAGCCCTCTTAGACAGCCCTGCATTCACAAAAATTTATAAAATTTTTCAGCATGGCATAAAAACAGGCGAAATTAGAAACATAGACCCCATGCTTGCAATGGCCTATTTTTTTGGCATTATTTCAAACACCTTAAACTTAATTGTAACGGGTAAATTAGATAAAAAAGCAGACGCGTATCTAGCCCAAACATGGCTTGCTGCATGGAATTTAATTGAAAAAAAATCAAGCTGTTTTTAACCCCCGCACATAATTGACGACGTTGGTAAGGCGCTCCACACCCCAACGTCCATGCAAAACAGATTAATAAGCAACGCTCAATAGCACCTTGTCCTGATCTCGTGCGATAGGTCTCAAAATCTGCTTTATCTACGGTAAAAATATGCGTTGTTTTTAATCGAGCAGCTAAAAATACCAACGCCACATCTGCAAAATATGCACCATGACCATTGGAAACATTGCTATATTTTGCCATGTATTCCGCCATGTCAGGCAGTTCGTGTTCTTGGCTTGCATGAATATGCACGCCAAATGCTTGTATCCATTTCAATAAAATCTGCCGGCTATTTTTACTCAATAAATGACAGGCTTCCGTCACGCATTCCCAGACGGTGTGAAAATTATCCATGCCGTGTGTTTTTAACATTTGCTTTGCCGTTTCATGCTGTACGGTTTGTTGTGGGTTTTGTGATTTAATAATTAAAGCCACCAAAAAACCTGTATCAAGCAGAATATCCTTGCTTTCCTCGAAGAGATTTTTTTATCAATTGTTTGGTTTCATCGGGATGGTCAACCGTTAAATCTAATTCACCTTTGCCTAAATATTTTTCATTGGCACTCATACGACGGTAAACTGTAATAGCGGCTTGTATCGTTTTAGAAGGACTCATGCGTGTTTCTTTGCACAGTGCTTTTAATGCTGAAATAGCTTCATCATCAAGCTCTAAATTACCTATCACTGTTTTCATAATCGCCTCCATATCATTTTAAAAATTTCACACTTAACAGCGTAACGTATCTTCTCATTGCAGGATTAGTCACTTAAAGATGTTTCGTTTGCTTATTCGGCTACCAACTTAAAGAGGGACACAGTTAAGGGTTAAGCCGTTCGTGGTGAGCATGTCGAACCATGAGCGGCTTAACCGTCCCTCCTTTGACAAGCTCAGGACGAACGGTCAAGCTTTGTTGACTGTCCCGTGTTAAGTGGGTGGCCGCTTATTCCAACACAGTCTTGTTACAGATTAATAAGGCAATCAGAGCTGAACAAACGGCAACTAAAATCATAGCGCGTTCATGCTGGCTAATTCGTCGAGTAAATCTTCCCGCGACACGTTAATCACAGGCACTGCATTTTTTTTGCATTCTGCCATGAAATAGTAAATATCAAGGTTGGCAAGTTCAGCGGCTTTGGACAACGTGACTTTTGCACTTTTAAATAACCATAAGGCGTAACTGAGCCGCATAGCATGGTCAATTTCTCTTATTGGTTGTACTCCATGAGTCATTCCTCGCATAGTGATTTACTCTCTTGAGCCGATAAGGATTTATTCACACGAAAGTTTTTAATCGCGTTAATCAAATCTATTGTTTTTCTATCTTCGTCAAAAATGTGGGTATCAATATCTTCGGTTTGATATTTATTCAAAAATGCTTTCAACGCGGAACCCGCATTATTTTTTTCTGAAAATTCATACATCACGGCAATTTTGGCACGTCCAGCAGGAATGCTATCGGGTAATTGATGATTACTTTGACTGTTGGTTTCTACTTCGTAGTAAGCGTGCATGATGTTCTCCTAAGAATATAAGGTTAAGCATTTTTGACCATCCAGTCTAAGTCTAAAAGGGTTTCGATTTCGGAAGGAATTACAGCAGGATTTCCTGCAGGGGATTGATTATCATCAGCACTATACACCAGTTAGATGCCCCCCAGATAAGGGTTGTTTTTAAAATCGGGCCCCTCACCAAAAAAGGGTACAGCATTAATATTTCCAGCCCACGCACCTTTCATTAAGACATTGACGGGGGTGTTTGTCGGGTCAATCGCAAGCCCATTTCCCACGCTAAAATTGCTGTACGTTGCCGGCATGGTTGCAGTGTGGGCATGATAATGATAGCCGATACCATCATGATCATGCCCCCCAAAGGCATCAAGTTCAGTTTGGTAACCCAGCATTTGGGTGTCTTTATCGGAACGATAGGTTCCAAATAAGGCTACGCCGTCATAACCAAAGCCAATTAAAGGCGGGTGATCTTTATTAAGATAATCGTTGTCGTTATACAGCGTCACAATTTTTTGCCCTGTTTTAAACGCATCAGCATGGCAGTGTGGGCCGCCACCACCTTGCCCAACATGGCAGCCATACAGTGAGAGTTCACCCTTCCATTGGGCAGGCATTAAGGTGTTGTTGAGTACAGGAAAGATAATGGAGCCATCAATCAAAACGCCAATATCAGCCGTACTGGTGTAATTATAATTATCAGAAAACGGGCAACTTGGTATGTGTGCAGAAGGACATCCAGAATCCGTGAGTAAGTTTTTTGCCCATCCGCGCGAGGCTGGCTTCATGGCATTGTCAGTGACGGTGCTCACTTGACCGTAATCTTTTAAGGGAATTCTGGCAACAAAAAAACCAAGATTTGCGTAACGCGTTACGGGGGTTGTAGGGCCACCTGCGCCTAAATAGGGAGGGCCTGGAATATCAAGTAAGCCATGTGGAAAGCTATGGTTAGTGTAAGTGACAATGTTCATGAAAGGATGATAACTGCCTGCGCTATCTTTTTCATTGGTAAAATAAATATAAGGCACGAGGTGTTGACCAGGTGTACCGTCGGCAGGTGCGTCACTAACCAAAATTTTAGATAAGGCAGAATCACGAAAGGCGTTATACAGTGCTGGGGCATAACGCATTTTAGTGTTTTGTGTGGCAAGCTTAGCAGGGATGGCTAGTAACTGCTTAAGCGCGGCGACTTTCGTTTGAGCACTTTTGCCAGACGCACTGACTTGTGCGCGGTAAGTGGCATTAATGGTGTTATAAAAAGCAGTGCTGCCAGATTCAAGGGTGGTTGCGCTAATGCTTGATTGAAAGGAGGCGGGCGGATTGGAAATATACGCGGCGCCTGTAGGGTTCATGCGTGTGGGAATATCATAACTATCAGCTGATGTGTAAAAATACAGCGGCGTCGCATTCGACGCATCAGCGACTAATGAATAGTTACTTGCTTTTAAAGCGACATAAAAACCAGCACTCTTGAATGCGCTATCTTCTGTATACGTTGCTGGATAGAAAGACGTGACTCGTCCAGCGGCATCGGTTGATGAGTTAAGTGTGTAAGTGTACAGATAACGTTTCTCTGCTTTTAATAGATGAGTCGTGCTGTCATATGAAAACGTAACGTAACCATAAGTTTGAGCTGCCTTACCTAAATTATTACGAAATGTTAATGTATTGTTATTGGCTTCATCGACATCAATTGAATCATTAGGATGTAGATGCGAATCTAAGCGATAAAAACCTGAGGTATCGGTTGAATTGGCAACCAACTGAATTAATTTAGAAAAAATTGTTTTATACGTAGAGGCTGTGGGTATTATTGTCGCTTTCGCATCAAAGCCTGTGTTGGCATTATATTTTGCGCCAATAGTTAAGTAGCCCGCT
>QYQN01000155.1 GCA_007280895.1 Methylococcaceae bacterium | reverse complement strand
TCAACTAACAAGTCTTTGCTGGCTTCTTCACCAAACAGTTTTTTAAAACCAAAATCTGTGTAAGGGTTGAAGTATTTGCTGATCATGTGGCTTTCCCAGAGTTAAGCACGTCAAGTTAAAGCCATGATTCTATCATTTAGCTATAAAAAAACCGCTCTTAGATTACTGAAAACTAAGGGCGGTTTTGTGTTAGCGATCTGGAGCAAGCCCCAGACTTAGTTTATCGTTCAGTTTTCTAAGCCTAGTTCTTTTATTTTACGGGTAAGGGTGTTGCGACCATAGCCAAGTAATATCGCGGCTTCATGACGTTTTCCTCGGGTATAATGTAGCGCGGCTTCAATTAAAATCGCTTCAACGGCAGGGATGATGTGTTTGGCTATTTCACTTTCCTGAGCGAGTAATTGTTGATCTACCGCTGCGCGTAATAAGGTTTCCCAGTCACTGATTACGGTGTTTTTTTCTACGGGAAGGGTGACTAACTCTGGGGGGAGATCGTCTAAGTGAATTTCTCTTCCTGAGGCCATTACGGTTAACCAGCGGCAGGTATTTTCCATTTGGCGTACATTACCAGGCCAATTTAAGGTGCTTAAAAATGTTTCGGCTTCAGGTCTTAGCGTTTTAATTTCTGTATTTAACTCAATGCTGGCTTGAGTTAAAAAATGCCGTAATAACAGGGGTATGTCTTGGCGTCGTTCGCGTAGCGGTGGAATATGAATACGAATGACATTTAAACGATGAAATAAATCTTCACGAAAACGCCCTTGTTCTACTAGGTTTTCAAGATGCTGATGGGTGGCGGCAATAATCCGCACATCAACTTTTATTGAGGTATGTCCTCCTACGGGATAAAACTCACCATCAGCGAGGACTCTTAGTAAGCGGGTTTGTAATTCTGCGGGCATGTCGCCAATTTCATCAAGAAAAAGGGTACCATGATTGGCTTGTTCAAAGCGTCCTGCGCGGCGTGTGTTGGCACCAGTAAAGGCGCCTTTTTCATGACCAAATAATTCCGATTCCATTAAGTCTTTAGGAATGGCGGCCATATTGAGCGCAATAAAAGGATTGTTTGCACGCGGACTGTGTCGATGCAAGGCTTTTGCAACGAGCTCTTTGCCAGTACCTGATTCACCGTTGATTAAGACGGTGATGGGTGAGCGTGCTAACCGACCAATGGCACGAAATACTTCCTGCATGGCTGGCGCAGCGCCAATGATTTCAGGCGTGGTTTCTTGTAAAGATGACAGCTCTTTATTACCTGATGCCGTGTTGAGTAAGCGTTCTTGTTGTTGTCGGCCATGTAAACAGGCGCGTCGTGATAAGTCGACTAGTTCTTTAATATCAAAGGGTTTAGGCATGTATTCAAAGGCACCGCCATGAAATGCGGAGACTGCGCTTTCTAAGTCTGAATGTGCAGTCATGACAATGACGGGCAGTTCTGGGTAATTGTGCTGTATTTTTTCCAATAATTGTAAGCCATCCATACCCGGCATTCTGATGTCTGTTATTAATGCGTCAGGGGTTTCGGTGTGTAGGGCAGGTAAAAGTTGTAAGGCACTAGAGAAGCTGCGGGTGTTTATTTCAGCTTTTTGTAAGGCTTTTTCTAAGACCCAGCGAATCGATTTATCATCATCAACAATCCAGATGGTGTCAGGCTTATTCATTAGTGGACTCCTCTTTAAGGGTATTTGGTTCGATAGGAATAAACAGTGAAAATACCGTGTTGCCAGGTTCGCTGGTGCATTCAATTATTCCATTGTGTTGGTTGATTAGTGATTGTGCGATGGATAAACCTAAGCCTGTACCTTCGGCGCGTCCTGTAATCATGGGGTAGAAAATTTGGTTCATCATATCGACATCGATACCGGGTCCGTTGTCGATAATGTCAATTTTTACCGTTAGTCGATAAGTTTTTCGACCAATGGTGATATTACGGTGAATACGACTTTTAAAAATAATCTGACCTTTGCCTTCAGTGGCTTGCACGGCATTTCTGGCGATATTTAATATAGCTTGAATGAGTTGATCTTTATCACCTTGGAGGCTTGGAATGCTGGGATCGTAATCGCATTTGATAATAAGATTGCGACTGGCTTCGGCTTGTACTAATTGTCTTACGCGTTCTAATACTTCATGAATATTGATGCTTTTTTTATTGGGCAATTTATTAGGGCCCAGCATTTTATCCATGAGACCTTGTAAACGATCTGATTCGGCAATGATTATTTGCGTGTATTCTTTTAGCTCAGGATCGTCTAATTCCATATCGAGTAATTGTGCCGCGCCACGTAAGCCACCCAAGGGATTTTTAATTTCATGAGCTAAGCCTCTCACTAATAAGCGAGCGGTATTTTGTTGGGTTAATAAGCGTTCTTCTTTTGAAATACGTATTTGTGTGTCCACTTGTTGTAGCTCCATTATTAGTTCGGTGGTTTTTTCATTTTTTAATAACGGGGTTACGCTTAAATTTACGGTTAAGGATTGGGTCATGCGATGGAGTGTTAGCATGCGCTCAACTAAAGGTTCTTCCATTGCTAAGCTTTGTTTTAAATTTAATAGCAGTGCAGGGTCTGAAGATTTAAATAAGTCGTGTGCACTTTGGTTAATAAGATGATGTGCACTATCAGCCAGTAACATTTCCCCCGCTGTATTGATGTAGCGTAATTTCAGCTCTGAATTAAATAGAAGAACAGCACTGCTCAGGTGATCCAGTATTCGTTTATACATAAGTGATGAATAGTTAAAAAGCAAAGATGTATAAATGCCTGAGCAATTAGCAAGCCAAAGTGTGATTGCTCGGTCTGTTAAGGTGTTGTTAATTAGCTTGTTTAGTTAATTGTTTACTAATTGGGCGTGGCTAATGGGTGGCTATTAGGCTTGTACTCACCACACCTTCGTGTTGTGAGTTTATTGATGTTGTGGCTTATGATGAGGTCAGTTGGGTGGTTATGGATGCTCAAACGTTGCAGTCAGTTTGTGGCGTTTTTGCGTCTTATTGGTGCGCTCAGTCGTGGCGAATTTTAATTCGTGGTGTATCAAGTGGTTGTATTTTAATAATGCATTGTTGTGGTGCACCATCGAGTCGATGAGCTATCAAGAGCTTAGTGTGGACTACTCACTTAACACAGGATTCACCACTAATGGCTTACCTGTGTTCCATTTAAGTCGGTAAGCTTAGTTTGATTTTGATGCGTGTATGCCTTCCCAAGGCGTGTAAAGTCCTTTAACGTCCACGCCAAATTTTTCCAATATTCTGCCAATGGTTTCATCAACCATGGTCGCCATGGAATCTGTTTTATTATAAAAAGTGGGCATGGGTGGATAAATAATGCCACCCATTTGCGTTACGATTGCCATGTTACGAATATGTACAAGATTAAGAGGAGTTTCTCTGGGCATGGCTACAAAGGTACGGCGTTCTTTTAAGACGACATCAGCAGCGCGAGTGATTAAATTATCGCCATAGCCATGAGCTACGCCGGCAAGCGTTTTCATTGAGCAAGGAGCAATAATCATCCCTTCGGTTTTAAAGCTACCGCTGGAAATACTGGCGGCTATGTCGTCAATTTTGTAGGTCACATCGGCTAGCTCGTATAGTGCTGAGCGTTTCATGTCGAGTTCGTGCTGCAAATTGACAATGCCTGACGGAGAAATCACCAGATGCGATTCCCATTCTTCTTGTTGTTGTAAGACTTGTAATATTCTTACTCCATAAATAGCACCTGTTGCGCCCGTCATGGCAATAATCAAACGTTTTTTTGGAGTCATTTTTGTATTCATTGGTTGAAGGTTAACGTGTTGTTGGTGAGCAAATAATTCGGCTATCAACTTAATAAGGGACACTCAACAAGGCTACCGTTTGTCCTGAGCTTGTCTAAGAATGACCGGTTAAGCCGCTCATGGTTTGACAGACTCACCACACAACGGCTTAACGTTTAGCTGTGTCCCGCTTTAAGTTGGAAGCAAATAAATCGGTGGCTGTCACTAAAGCATCAATCATTTCTTCGTGCTGAGCTATGTGTCCTGCATGGTTTAAGATGCAAAAATTAGCGTTTGGTAAGGCTTGGTGTAAGCGATAACCTGCTTCAAGTGGACAAAGTAAATCTAAGCGACTATGAATAATCTGCGTTGGAATTTCTTGTAATAGTGGGCAATTCGCTAAAATTTGATTTTCAGTAATAAAATAGCGGTGCTTAGCGTAATGTAATTCCATGCGTACTTGCTGCAAGGTGTCTTCGGTGATAACCAATGTTGATTTAGATTGGTAGTTTACGCCTAAGGCAACTTGGGCGCTCCAATTAAGCCAAGCACTTAATACTGTATCTCTGAAAGATATATCAGTATTTTCTATAGCAGCAAGTAAGTGGGCAAGCAGGTCGTCTGTTGGTGGATGCTTTAAGCTGCTGATTAAAGTCTGCCAGGCTTCAGGAAAAATTCGCTTTGCACCGTCTCGAATATACCAATTAAGATCGTCTTGTCTAGCCAAAAATACTGCACGAATGATTAAGCCCGCCACGTATTGAGGATGTTGTTGTGCATACAATAAAGCTAAAGCACCTCCCCACGAGCCGCCAAACACTAGCCATTGTTGGATGGTAAGTTGGCAGCGAATACGTTCCATATCAGCAATTAACGCTTGTGTGGTATTGTCTTCACAGCGACCAAAAGGGGTAGATTGTCCGCAGCCTCGTTGATCAAATAAGATGATTCGGTACTGCTGAGGATTAAAAAATCGGCGATGATCGGGTTTTGTGCCAGAACAGGGGCCGCCATGTAAAAAAATGACTGGAAAACCTGTGGGATTACCGCTTTCTTCAACGTACACTTGGTGAGCAGTGTCGGTAGCTAAAAAAAAAGTATGGTAGGGCTGAATTTCAGGGTACAAAGTTTTCATGGTCAGGATCGTTGTTTTTTAGGTCGCTAGCAATAAGTAAGTTAAGGTTTTGCCTGCGGCATTCCTGTATAAGCGTAGCACTAAGCATGTCATAGTTGATGATTATACGTGGGAATTATTAAAATTTCGGGATAAAAAAAGGGAGGGGTTTTAGACCCTCCCTTGTTGCGCTCGTACTGTTTAAGTATTCAGCTTAGAAGCCAATACCAACATAACCACCCGCAGTTACGCCGTTGGTGTTAACGCCATCAATATTGTCTGGAGCATAGTGGTAACGTGCATCAGCACCTACGTAGAGGTTGTTCCAGATTTTGTAGTCAGCACCTAAACCAAATTGCATGCCTGGATTTAAAACGGTAACGGCATCAGATGGAGGGCTGATTACGCTTAATTCAAAACCAATTGGTATTAACCATGGACGGAAGGCTTTACCTTTAAATAATTTAATTTTTGGTGAAGCCGCTAAGGTTAATTGGTTGACAGTAGCTGTTTCG
>QYQN01000111.1 GCA_007280895.1 Methylococcaceae bacterium | reverse complement strand
TTTTTTGAACGCCTAAATGAACGTCGCCGCACGTTTCAGGAAGTCGAAATAAAGAAAAAAAATCTTACTGAAGACTTACCGATTATCACTGCCAAAATACACAAAAGTGAACAGGAAATTAGTCGCTATGACCAGTTAATTGCTGAAACAAATCAACAGATTGAAGCTCAAGAACGCTTTCTTTTACAACTAGCTTACCAAGACTTAGTCGCGCAACGCACGACACACCAAACTCACCTTAAGCAACTAGAAACCAACTTAATTACGATTAATCAACACTTACAAGAAAAATTAGACGCTAGTCAATTTGCTACCTTGGCAGAACTTGAGAATGCTCGGCAACGCTTAGCAAGCCAAGCAAAAGTGCAGGCAGATAAGGCCGCCCTACTACAAGAACAGGGTGTTATGGCTGAAAAATATGCCCGTCAACAAACGGAACTTGCCACACACATTGCAGAGTTACCTCACGACTTATCGCGTGACGAGATTGATGAGGCATTAAAACAACTCAATGAAAAAATGCTGATTGTCGAAATGGAACGCCAACGCCTTGAAAAATTAGTTAAACAGGAAGCACAAGCCTTACACACTTACCAAGCTATTGCTCAGCAACACACCAAACAACAAGCACTGTTAGCGCCCTTATTGGACGACATTGAAGACCTTAACAGCAGTGCAGGAATTAACTTAAGACGCCGCGTACAGCACCAACTTGCTCAACAATTATTAACCAAAACTAATCACATCTTAGAAAAAATAAGTGGTCGCTATTATTTACATCAAGCCACCAGCGAGCAAGGCTTAGCCCTTGAAATTGAAGATACGAAACAAGCACATAGCCGCCGTTTACCGAAAACGCTGTCAGGCGGTGAAAGCTTTATCGTAAGTTTAGCCTTAGCGCTCAGTTTAGCCGAATTAGCCAATAATGGTCATTCTGTAGATTCCTTGTTTATTGATGAAGGCTTTGGCAATTTAGATGCAGAATCTTTGTATATCGTAATTTCTGCATTAGAACGCTTACCTGCGCAAGGCAAAACCGTTGGCGTTATTTCGCACGTTGAGGCAGTTCAAAAACGGATTAAAGCACAAATAAAAGTCATTAAAAAACCTAATGGCTACGGCGAATTAAAACGCGTGTAACCCCTTAACAAAGCGTTACGTCAGCTTTTCAACAGATGCTCGCTGTTGCGGCCAGCACCCTTTACAGCATTGTTATCGTCATGACACACCCGGCACTCATAGAACAATTTATTGATGCAATTTGGCTTGAGCAAGGCTTAGCAAAAAACACCTTAATGGCGTATCAAAGTGATCTGACGCAGTTTTCTCAGTGGTTAGCTGCGCCCAATATGCGTGCGGTAGACGCGGGGCACATTAGTCAATTTATGGCTTATCTGTATAAAAAAGGCGCAACTAATCGCACAGCAGCACGAGCCTTATCAAGTTTACGACGCTTTTATGGCTATTTATTACGAGAAAACTTGGTCGCAATTGACCCAACTGCCTGCATTGATGCCCCCTTTATTGGGCGCAGTTTACCGTCAATATTATCCGAACAGGATGTTGATAGCCTCCTCAATGCTCCTGATGAAGCAACCTTATTGGGCTTACGCGATAAAGCCATGTTGGAAATGTTATACGCTACAGGACTTAGGGTTTCTGAGTTAATTGAGTTAAAGTTTGAAAATATCAATTTACGGCAAGGCTTACTTAGCATCACGGGTAAAGGTAATAAAGATCGAATCGTGCCTGTTGGCGAGGAAGCTATTGCCTGGCTGGAAAAATATCTAGCTCAGGGACGACCTCAACTATTAGGGACGCGACCATGTCAGCATTTATTTGTTACCAACCGAGCCAGCGGCATGAGCAGACAAAGTTTCTGGTATCTTATTAAGCGTTATGCCAAAAAAGCACAGATTGACAAAGACTTATCGCCGCATACGCTACGCCATGCTTTTGCTACCCACTTACTCAACCATGGCGCAGATTTACGCGTTGTGCAATTATTGTTGGGACATTCTGACTTATCATCCACACAAATTTATACGCATGTTGCCAGTGCTAGATTAGCTGAGTTACATGCCAAATATCATCCACGAGGTTAATTAACTATGTCTGCACTTATTCATCCAACTGCGTGTATTTCTGAGGCGTGTCATTTGGGAAAAAACGTTAAAATTGGCCCCTTTGTCGTGATCGAGCCCAATGCACACATCGGCGATCACTGCATTATTGATGCGCATTCGGTCATTCATTCCCACGTGATTATGGGCGCTAACAATCGCTTGCACCCGCATGTGGTGTTAGGTGGACTCCCTCAAGATACGCGGTTTAAAGAAGACACTCCGTCTTTATTACGCATTGGCGAGGGCAATGTGTTTCGTGAAGGATTTACTGCACATCGAGCCGCCACAGAAAACGCAGTCACGTTGATTGGCTCGCAATGTTATTTTATGAATAACAGTCATGTCGCTCATGATTGCAGCATTGGCGATGCCACTATTTTTGCCAATAATGTTGCCATTGGTGGCTTTGTTGAGATTGGCGATCATGTGTTCATGGGCGGCGGGGCGGTTGTTCATCAATTTTGTCGCATTGGTGCTTTTGCCATGGTGCGTGGCAACTCTGGTTTATCAATGGATGCCTTACCTTATATGCTGATTGGTGGTTCACCGGGTCGGCATTACAAATTAAATACCGTGGGACTTAAACGCGCCGGAATCACTGGTGAAAAATACAAAATATTAACACAAGCATTACGCCTATTACGGGTGAAACAGAGCTTGGATATTTTGCCTCAGACGGATGAAATAAAATATTTAAACCTGTGGATGACGATGAAATCAAAACGTGGCATACATGGTTTTATTGACACAACCGTGTAAAACACACCTTAACAACCAAAATATAGAAGATAACAATGACCACAACAGCGTATTGGAAACTGCTATTAATCAGCCTAATGTTAAGCACTGTCACGACAGTGGCAGCGAAGACCCCGTTGCGTCTTGGCGTGCTAATGACGGGAACTTTAGTGTGGGAAATACCCGCCTTACAACAGCTGCACTTAACTCATCTTGACATCGTGGTACATCCCTTAGCCCAACCTGAGGCGGGTAAAATTGCCTTACAATCAGGTGCCGTAGATATGATTGTTTCGGATTGGATTTGGGTGGCTCGTTTACGTGCTACGGGTTCAGATTTGACTTTTTATCCTTATTCTCAGGCTTCAGGCGCATTATTGGTGCCAGAAAAAAGCGCCATTCATAATCTTGCTGATTTAACTGGCAAGCGTTTAGGGATCGTGGGGGGGGATTTAGATAAAAATTGGTTATTACTTCAAGCTTTAGGTTTGCAAGATAAAATTAATTTGGCTGATTCTGTTGAAAAAACCTTTGCTGCCCCACCGTTGCTTACCGAACAACTGAAAAAAAATCGCCTCGATGCTTTATTAACATATTGGAATTTTGCCGTGCCATTGGAATTAGCTGGCTATCGACAACTTATCGATGGACAGGGTATGCAACAAAAACTAGGCATTACCGAAGCGGTACCCACTTTAGGCTTTGTCTTTAAGGACGCTTTTGCCAACAAACATCCTGAAGCAATAAAAGAATTTTTTGCCGAAAGTACTAAAGTTAAACACCAATTATGTACTTCCGATACCCTCTGGCAGCAAGCATTGCCCGTCATTAACGTCACGAATAGTCAGGAATTAATCCTGTTACGACAACGTTATTGCCAAGGTCAAATTACTCACTGGGGCGCTGCTGAGAAAGCCGCAGCGCAACGTATCTACAGCGTGTTACGTGCCGTCAGTCAGCAACAGCTCACTGGCGCATCTGAAACCATTCCAGCGGGAACCTTTTGGACACACGAACATTAAAACTATGTTGCGCATAGTAAACAAATCATTGCCTTGGCTGTCTTTCTTTAGCTTACTTATCCTCTGGCAAGGCTGCGCAATGCTGGTCAGCAATGCTGCGTTACCTCCGCCAGCACAGGTTTTTTGGGTATTTATTGCTGCCGTGCAATCGGGACAACTGCCGCATCATTTAGGCATAACGCTGTGCCGATTACTCGTCAGCTTTATAGTAGCCATGAATTTAGGCGTTATTATTGGCTATAGCTTAGGACGTTCAGAGACGGCTAATCGGTTTTTTGATCATTGGGTCATTATTTTCTTAAACATACCCGCCTTAGTCACCATTATTTTATGTTATGTCTGGTTTGGTTTAAATGAAATGGCTGCACTGCTTGCGGTAGTCATTAATAAACTACCCAATGTGATTATTGTTATCAGAGAAGGCGTTCGAGCACTGGATCAAGAATTATTGGCGATGGCAAAATGTTATCGCTTGCGGCGCTGGGTAGTGTTCAAACATGTTATTTTCCCACAGTTACATCCTTTCATCATGACGGCTACACGTTCTGGCTTATCGTTAACGTGGAAAATTATTTTAGTGGTTGAATTACTTGGACGCAGCGATGGCGTTGGTTTTCAATTGCATACTTTTTTTCAGTTATTCGATGTAGCCAGTATTCTTGCCTACACTATCGCCTTTGTTGCTGTTGTGCAAGTGCTTGAATGGGGGGTGCTACGGCCTTTAGATCGACGCTCAGTAAGGTGGCGCCGATGAATGAACTAAGCATTTGTGTACAAGCAAAACACTTTCCTGCCGTGGGCAAAGCACTGCCTAAATGTGCCATAGCAGACTTATCTATAACCGTGCAAACAGGTGAGTTTGTCTGTTTAGTGGGGCCTTCAGGCTGTGGAAAAACGACGTTATTAAATATTATTGCTGGCGTTGATACGCAGTTTACAGGAGCTATCTGCTACAGTGGCAAAACCGTATTACCCAAAATAGGCGTTGTCTTTCAACAACCACGTTTATTAGCGTGGCGAACTGTGCGCGAAAATATTGATATTGTGTTGGACAATCCAGCGGCATCGGCACCCAGTGTTGACGAACTACTAACGTTGATGAACTTAACTGACGTGCAGCATGTGTATCCAGAACGCTTATCCTTGGGAATGAGTCGACGCGTAGCTATCATTCGTGCCTTTGCTATTGCGCCCGAAGTATTACTAATGGATGAACCATTTGTGTCTTTAGATGCTCCTACAGCAAGGCAAGTGCGCGAAGCCTTACTTAGTTTATGGCAGCATAGACCACATAGCGTCATATTTGTTAGTCACGATTTACGCGAAGCCATTGCCTTAGCTGATCGTATCCTTTTTTTATCGTCATCTCCCATGCATGTTATTGCTGAAGCTAAGGTCACCATCCCACGAAACACGCGCAATGATGAACACGTAATTAACGCATTTAGAGAACAATTAAAGCATGAGCTTCCGCACCTGCATGCGTTGTTTTAAGCCCTGTAAGACTTATAAAACGGTTGCGAATTTAATTAAAATATTCGATACTTCAAAAGCAAGTAAAGGCACCTGCTTAAAAATTATAGCTACCAATTTAACGACGAA
Source organism: Methylococcaceae bacterium (assembly GCA_007280895.1). Classification (GTDB taxonomy): domain Bacteria; phylum Pseudomonadota; class Gammaproteobacteria; order Methylococcales; family Methylomonadaceae; genus Methylovulum. The sequence continues at coordinate 21,693 of QYQN01000111.1, read as the reverse complement.
CAGTTAAGCCTTGTTGAGTGTCGCGTGTTAAGTTAGTAACCAAAAATACCTATACACCAGGAGAACGTATTACTATGAAAAAAACACTTTTACCCGCATCGCTGCTAACACTATTTTTAGTCAATCCAATTATTGCAACGGCGGCAAGTAATGATAAATACCCCGCTGCTAATTTTTCACCTAGCGTCATTTACCTTGATAATGACGTCACGCTGTCAGAAACCACAACTACTTTTGATCCAAAATATCCAGCAGCAACATTTCAGCCTACAGTCGTTTATGCGGACAATGACTTAATTCAACAAACTGAACAAAAATTTGATCCAAACTATCCAGCCGCTTATTTCAAACCGAAAATTATTTACCCATAAACAGATACATCTTCGTGACGTTGAAGGTAGGCATGTGGGCGAATCTTCACCCACATGCCATACAATTCAAGACTTAAAAAACACAACTTAATGTACACTACTTTCGTAGTCTCTATCGCACCCTTGCCTCATTGCTCATAGTTAAGAAATTTCAGCTCGTGCTTAACTGTAGGCAGTAGCAACTCTTAGCTACGGGCTAACAATGACCTGCTGGCTTAGTCCACACTACAAAACACCTACTTTATGCGCTCATATTTACTATTTATTGTACTGAATACATTATGCTGCTCTGTCTACGCAACAGCAGACATCAACCATAAATACTGTGTTGATAGTAAAACAACGCAAGAATTTACCAAATTATTAACTGATCATCCTCAGGATACAGGTATCGTGCGTTTAGTTGCACTCAAAGAAGGCTTGTGTAGCATGATTAATCAGCACCAAGTTTCTCTACACACGGCCAATCAATTATGGGATAGCGAACGACAAAAGATGTTCTTAGAACGCACCAAAAGAAATCTTAATCGCTTTAGCGAATAGATAATTATGTAAGCTCAGGCTAAAAAATACAGCGTAAGCATACTTATTACTCAGTTGAAAACGGGAAAAAATCTACACAAACAGTGGCAGATAAGCTTGTGTAAAAACTGCTCCTGCTAAATGAGGGTAATCAGCAAGCGGTGTTTAAATGCCTTCAATAATTGCGCGCGCCACCATTCGTTGTTCTGGCGTGCCTTTTTCAAAGACTTCAGCTGCAATTTTTTGAGCAGCAACTAAGTCCCCTTTATCAATATGTGCGATGGCTAAATCTAACTTAGTTTCTAAGGTTTCAAAATCTACTGTTTCTGCAACAGATGACAGTGTTAATTCTAAGTCGTCTTCTTTTGAATCATTTAAACTTGTAAAAAAAGCATCCTCATTAAAGGATTCAGTTAACGTCAATTCAGGAGCGTGACGTGACTGTGTTTTTTCTTTTTTATCAATTTTAAAATCAATGACATGAAATGAATCATCCAATTCATCTGTTAATACGTCTAGGGTATCGTCTTGAGCTTTGGGTGCTAAATCATTAAATTCAAGTGCTTCGTGAAATGCCAAACTTGAGTCCTTAGTCTCACTATACTCTGTTAATAGCGATGGTTCTAAAGGTAAGCCGACCTCATCTTCTGCTTTTGACGTAGCAAAAAAATCTTCTAACGATGTCATATCAAAACGCGTGTCTTCAATGACAGCAGTCGTTGCGTTAACAGGTTCAGCAACTTGTGGCGTAGCAGCATCTTTGGCAAGGTGTGCAAATAAAGAATGCTGAGCACTCACTTCACCCCCCATTTTTTCAACTTTTTGCCAAAACAGCGACTCCGTGTGTTGCCCCATAACGGCTAATTCTTCGGCATACTCGGCAAACGCATGACTCTGATTAGTCGTATAAAAAATTTCCAATAACTTGAGTTTATAGTCAGCATTGTCATGATGCTCATCAATTAGTGTACGCATAAGCTTTTCAGCTTGTTGATGATTGCCATACGCTAAATAAACATCCACTTCTGCTAAGGGATCAAGCTGTCCTTGATCGGTATTTAACTGGTGATTTTCTTCAAAATTATCCTGCTCGGTAAGCGAAATTGAAACGGATTCAGGAACTATTTGTGTCTCTTCTGGCTGTGTAAAAAAGTGCTCAGCCCCCTTTTCAACGTGCTTAACAACAGCCAATTGTTGCTGGCGTTGACGCCACCCAAACCAACCTAAACCTGCTATGGCAAGTATGCCCAGCGCACTCATAGCAAACAAATACCCGCCACCTTCCTGGCTGCGGGCATCCGTCACATTCACTGACTCGTGTAACACTGCGATAGGCTTAACGGCTACTGACGGTGGCGTCGCGACGAATTTATCCACTGACTGAGCTGTTTGATTTTGTTGCGCAGCGGCTAAATTACTCGCACCCAATTTATACTGTAATGCCGTCAACTCTGCATCTTTAGACTGCAACGCTGCGTGTAAAGACGTTATATGCTGCTCCAACGCAATAATTTTTGTCTGTTGCCTTGCCACCTCAACAGCTGAATTTTCTGTGGTGTGAAGGCTAGCTTCAGGTAAAGTGGGCGTTGCCTCTGGTGCAGAGAGCGTTAATTTATTGCCTAGCGCTGGCAGAGTTGTGGCTAGGTTGGTGGGCGGTTCTGCTGCGTTGTTTTGAAATGCGCTGACTTGTTCAGCAATGGCTTGCTTAGCTTGTTCGTAGGGTATTTTTAAAATATGTGCTTGACTAGGAATACTAAGAGTTTGTCCTACCGACAAGGCGTTTAAATTTTTACGATAAAAAGCGTGCGGATTGTGTTCATATAAGGCAATCTCCACTTGTTCAACAGAAACATCCGTACCTTTTGCTAAGCGTTTGGCTATCTGTAATAAACTCTCACCTTTGCCTGTTGGTCCATACTTTCTTTTACTTAGCTGCCGCGATGTTTTTAATTTAGTGGCAGGAACTTGAGCCGTATTAACACTTGAATCAGCCTGTGACTGAAGAGGTGTGGGCACGTAAGATTCTTGGGGATCAAGCAATAAGGTAAATTCTCGCTGAACATGACGTCTACCTGAATCAATAGACAGTAAAAAATTGAGCACCGGCTCTTTAATTACCTTTGTTGAAGTAACTTTAATACTTGGCTTAGCATGGTTGATAGGTAATGAAAATTGCATATGAGCTAATTCTGCATTCCATAGAATCCCCGCTTCTTCGTGACGTTTAGAGGATGCTAGCGCAACGCTTATTTGGGTAAGCTGTTCGCCTTCATTAAGCATTAAGGGAATTTCCGCATTTAAAAGTTGATTTAATGCGGAATGTATTTTTATTTCACCTAAACTTAACGCGCACCCCTCGCCTGATTTTAGTAAAGAAACAATGAGTAAAGCTGATGTTAAATAGACGTTACTGTGCTTGTAAAGGATGCTCACAATTCATTACCGAAAAAAGTTCAGAAGTAAATCTAAGCTTAGACTAGAAGTGATTTTTTACCAGCAATTCTGCAATTTGCACACTATTTAACGCAGCACCTTTGCGCACATTGTCACCCACAATCCAAAGATCAATCCCCATTGGATGTGAAATATCTTCTCTAATACGCCCCACAAAAACCTCATCATGCCCTGAAGAATGAGTTACTGCGGTGGGATAGCCACCATCAATACGGTCATCAATGACTTTAACACCCGGTGCTTTTTCAAGAAGTGCTCTTACTTCTTCTGCGCTGATTTTACTGCGTGTTTCTATATGCACTGCTTCAGAATGACCAAAGAAAACAGGCACTCTTACCGCAGTCGCATTTACTTTAATACGGCTATCACCCATAATTTTTTGTGTTTCCCACACCATTTTCATTTCTTCTTTGGTGTAACCGTTATCCATAAAGACATCGATTTGGGGGAGCACATTGAAGGCAATTTGTTTTGGATAGACGTTAGTTTTAATCGGCTGCATATTTAATAATGCGGTTGTCTGCAACACCAATTCTTCTAAGGCTTCTTTACCCGTTCCTGATACGGCTTGATAGGTACAAACATTAATTCTATCAATACCCACTGCATCATAAATTGGTTTTAAAGCAACTAACATTTGAATAGTAGAACAATTTGGATTGGCAATAATGCCTCTATTTTTGTAGTCGATTAATTTCTCTGGATTGACTTCTGGAACAATCAAAGGAATGTCATCGTCATACCTAAACTGTGAGGTGTTATCTATGACTACACAGCCTGCGGCGGCAGCTTTGGGTGCATATTCAGCCGATACTGAGGCACCCGGTGAAAATAAACCAAGCTGTACTTTGCTAAAATCAAAGCTTGCTAAATCGTGCACGGATAACGAGCTGTCTTTAAAGGCAATACGTTTGCCAGCAGAGTTTTTACTTGCTAAGGCATACACTTCACCTATGGGGAAATTTCTTTCTTCTAAGATGGACAGCATTGCCTCACCTACCGCACCTGTAGCCCCTACCACTGCAACATTAAAAACCTTTGTCATGCTTATTCTCCTTTTTGTAATTGTGCTAACACCGCATCACCCATTGCCTGAGTCCCCACTTTTTGCATACCTTCTGAATAAATATCTTGAGTGCGTAAATGAGCATCTAAGACCCTCGCGACAGCTTGTTCAATGCGCTCTGCTGCAGGTAGCATAGCCAAAGAATAACGCAACAGCATGGCGGCGGATAAAATTGTGGCCAAGGGGTTAGCAATGCCTTTTCCAGCAATATCTGGTGCAGAACCATGAATGGGTTCATACATTCCTTTGTTATTAGCATCTAATGAGGCCGACGGTAACATGCCTATCGAACCCGTTAACATTGCCGCCGTATCAGATAAAATATCACCAAACATATTGGTGGTAACAATGACATCAAATTGTGTTGGTGCACGTACTAATTGCATGGCGGCATTGTCAACATACAAATGACTTAACTGCACATCAGGATAATGATGGCTCACAGTAATCATCACTTCGCGCCACAACTCGGTGCTTTCTAAAACATTGGCTTTATCTACTGAGCATAATTTTGACTGCCGTTGTTGAGCAATTTTAAAGGCGCAATGGGCGATGCGCTCAATTTCTGACTCGCTATACACTAAAGTATTGAAGCCTTGTCGCTCATTATTAGCAAGTAATCGAATACCACGAGGCTGTCCAAAATAGATGCCTCCTGTCAATTCACGCACGATCATTATGTCCAGACCAGCAACAACTTCTGGTTTTAAGGTAGAGGCATGGGCTAATTGAGGAAACAATTTTGCAGGACGCAAATTAGCAAATAACTGTAATTCAGAACGTAACCCCAATAAGCCTTTTTCAGGGCGCAAGGCAATGTCTAAGGACTCCCATTTCACTCCGCCTACTGCGCCAAATAAAATAGCATCTGCGGCTTTTGCTAACGCTAAGGTAGTTTCTGGAAAAGGCGTGCCATACATATCATAAGCACAACCACCAATTAAGCCGTGTTCAAACTCTAAGCCTAAGTTCATCTCCGTATTTAGAAAAGATAAGACTTTAAGTGCTTCCGCTATAATTTCTGGACCGATGCCATCACCGGGTAATACTGCAATTTTTTTTGTCATTCGTTTAACACCTATCATTCTGTATAACTGACTATTTTAGCCGTTACTTTTAATTTATTGCCACCGCAGAGTAGCTCATGTGCTTAGCCTATCGAGAACACCCAAGGCGCGCGCTGTGCTCGTTCTGCTTCATAAGCTATTATTTTATCTGCCTGTTGTAAGCTTAAACCAATATCATCTAAACCATTGATTAAGCGGTACTTACGATTCTCATCAAGGGAAAACTGAATAATCTCGCCTGTTTGCGTGAGGATCTGTTGTAACGCTAAATCAATCGTTAATTCAGAACCTTTATAAGCGTCAACAAATAAATTATCAATTGTGGATGATTCTAAGATAATGGGTAATAAGCCATTTTTAAAACAGTTATTGTAAAAAATATCTGCATAACTAGGTGCAATAATTACCTGAAAACCATAGTCAGTTAAGGCCCATGGTGCATGTTCTCTGGAAGAACCACAGCCAAAGTTTTCGCGTGTTAATAAAATTTTAGCGTGTTGATACTGTGGCTGATTTAACACAAATTCTGTGTTGATTGGGCGCTGCGAACAATCACAATCTGGTTCACCACGATCTAAATAACGCCATTCGTCAAATAAATAAGGGCCAAAGCCCACACGTTTAATAGATTTAAGAAATTGCTTAGGGATAATCGCGTCCGTATCTACGTTTGCACGATCTAAAGGCATAACACCAGCGGTTAAATGAGTAAAAGCTTGCATAATCGTTTTCTTGTAAAATAAAAAAACTTCACCCACCTTGAGGATTAATTATTCATTGTTGGCGAATCCCTTTTGCCAACGATGATAGCTAATCTTTACGTTGAGTAAAGTTTATGATTTTTAATTAATTAAATAGAGAATTATTAATTTTTTGACGCGCGTTTACGCTCATTTTCAGTTAATAATTTTTTTCTTAAACGAATTGATTTTGGCGTAACCTCGACCAATTCATCTTCTGCAATAAATTCTAAAGCTTGTTCTAAAGTTAATTTTTGAATTCTTGCCAAGGTCAGCGCTTCGTCTGTTCCTGAAGCACGAACGTTAGTCAATTGCTTTGGTTTACATGGATTAACGCATAAATCATTACTACGCGAATGCAAGCCAACCAACATGCCTTCATAAATTTCATCACCATTAACTAACAATAAATCACCGCGTTCTTGCAATGGATGTAATGAATACGTAACTGCTTTACCTGCAACCATGGAAATCATTACACCACGTAACCGTGCGCCGACTTCACCTTGTTTCATGGGGCCATAATGATCAAACACATGATACAACAACCCTGTGCCTGAGGTGGCTGTCATAAACTCAGTTTGAAAACCAATTAATCCCCGTGACGGCATCATGTATTCCAAACGTATACGCCCTTTACCATCAGGAACCATGTTGGTTAATTCACCTTTACGATCACCTAGTTTTTCCATGATAGAACCTTGATGTTCATCTTCAACTTCAATGGTTACCATTTCAAATGGTTCACATTTTTTACCATCAATTTCTTTTAAAATAACTTCAGGGCGAGAAACGCCCATTTCAAAACCTTCGCGACGCATGTTTTCAATCAGGACAGATAAGTGTAATTCACCACGTCCTGAGACTTTAAATTTATCTGGGTCTCCAGTATCTTCAACACGTAAAGCAACATTGTGCTGTAATTCTTTTTCTAATCTGTCACGAATCTGACGTGTCGTAATAAATTTACCTTCCTTTCCTGCAAAAGGTGAATTGTTGACTTGAAAGGTCATCGATACCGTTGGCTCATCGACAGATAATGGTGGCAAAACTTCTATTTGCTCTGGATGACAGATGGTATCTGATATTTCAAGCTTTTCAATCCCAGCAAAAGCAATAATATCACCCGCACGCGCTTCAGTAACTTCAACACGATCTAAGCCATGAAAACCATAAATTTGTAGCATTTTGCCTTTACGCTCAACCCCTTCACGATTGACAATTATTAATTGTTGATTGGGTTTTATGGTGCCTCGCTGAATACGTCCAACCCCAATAACGCCAACATAAGTATTGTAATCAAGACTCGATACTTGCATTTGGAAGAGACCATCAAGATCAACGGGAGGTGGACTCACTTTGTCGATAATGGTTTGAAATAAGGGTGTCATATCGCCACTGGTTACGGTTGACTCTAACCCTGCATAACCGTTAATAGCTGAGGCATAAACAATGGGAAAATCTAGTTGTTCATCCGTTGCGCCAAGACGATCAAATAAATCAAAGGTTTGATCAACAACCCAATCGGGGCGTGCACCTGGCCTATCGATTTTATTAATAACCACAATAGGATGCAAACCTAAAGCGAAGGCTTTTTGTGTTACAAAGCGCGTTTGTGGCATAGGACCATCAACAGCATCAACCAGTAATAACACTGAATCTACCATCGATAATACCCGTTCTACTTCACCACCAAAATCAGCATGACCTGGTGTGTCAACGATATTAATATGGTAACCATTCCAATCTAAAGCGGTATTTTTTGCCAAAATAGTAATACCACGCTCTTTTTCAATATCGTTGGAATCCATCATACGCTCTGTGACTTTAGTATGTGCCGCAAAGGTGCCAGATTGTTGTAACAGTTTATCAACTAAGGTAGTTTTGCCATGGTCAACATGGGCGATGATGGCGATATTTCTTAATTTTTCGATCACTTGAATGTACTCTAAGGGTTAAAAAAACGTGTCGCTCCTGCATTAAACAAGAGCGCCAATAAGACGTATAAAATTAATTAGAATAGTACCTTGTAGTACAAATATAAATTACGAGAGCACTAGAATTATTATAGGAGGTTAAGACTGTAGCCAAGGTAAGCCTGAAAAACGCCATCCTGACAGGGTGCTTCTGTGGTTTGCTTCATTTAATTCCCCTTCAAAACCACCCATAATATTAATTAATTGCACATAGCCAGCTTGTTCTAGCATTTTTGCTGCCTCAAGCGATCTTTGTCCACTGCGACATAATAATAAAATAGGAATATGACGGTCAGCAGCAATTGCCTCCACCTGTGGCAAAAATAATTCATTACGCTGCCAGTCAGGAAGTTCTTTCCACGGAATTAACACGGCATTAAGTGGATGCCCAACAAAATCATATTCTGCTTTTGTTCTTACATCGAGCAAAAGCGCATTGGGAGTATTTTTTATAAATTCCCAAGCAGTTAAGGGTAACCATTGTTCAATCATAAGCGATATTGTGAACGAGTAAGAGGGGAGCTAATTATTTTATTTGCTATGCACTTAGCATTTTAACCCAATTGAAGACATTTTGTGCAGCCAAACGTAACACTTAGCAAAACTCATTAAAATAATTTCGATCAATCATCTTGATAATACTGCTTTGGCTAAGTGTCTTGCAAAGCTTGCTCATATTAAAAAACCTGCTTTATTCGGTTCCTGGCATACTAACTTTTGGCCCTAACCATTCTTGTAAAAAATCTAAAAAACTTCTAACTTTAGCTGAGAGATATTTACGATGTGGATAGACAGCATGAATATCTAAAGGTGGCAAGGTGTAGTTTTCTAATACCGGCTTTAATTTACCTCGCTCAATATCCCGAGCCACGACATACGAGGCCAACATAACTAACCCCAACCCATCAATTGCCGCGACCCGAATTGCATCGGCTACATTGGCCTGCAAACGCCCTGACACGGTAATCACAGAACACCCACTGTCGCTTTTAAACTTCCACTTATTTCGTGGTGAACTCGCCCAATTAACAAGACAACTGTGTTCTAACAAATCTTCAGGTTTAATTGGAATACCGTAACGCAATAAATAATCTGGCGATCCACAAACAACCATTGATGAACTGGCTAATTTTCTTGCAACCATACTGGTATCATCTAAGGCACCTAAATAAATTGCGACATCTATACCCCCATCAATCAAATCCCCAGGATTACTTTGTAAAATTAATTCTACGGTTAAATCAGTATGAATTTTTAAAAACTCTGTTATCGCACGCGTGATATGTGTCGCACCAATAACAGGCGGCGCACTGACTTTTAATATCCCACGCGGCTCAGTTTGCATGTGTGTTACCGCTGCTTCCATTTCTTCAACATCAAGTAAAACTTGTTGGCAACGTTCTAAATATGAGCCACCTACGTCAGTTAAACTTAAACTTCGCGTTGTTCGATTAAAAAGCCTTGTCCCCAAACTGCTTTCCAATTGCATAATATGCTTGGTTGCCATGGCTCTGGAAATTCCTAATTCTCTGGCTCCGCCAGCAAAACTCCCCGATCGAGCAACCCGCACAAAAACATTCATACTGGTTAATTTATCCACTTACGTTCCTCAATAATTTAAACGACACAATTATTTAATCAGTGATTTTACAAGCCCTGTTAAATCGCGTGCTAGGTGAATAAAAAAATATTGACTTTCTTACTGTTTCTTTAAAACAAACAATCAATTTAATATTTAGCGTATTGTATACAAAAAATATCTCTGTATAGTAAGCACCAAGTTACAAAAAAACAACATAGATTAAAAAATTCTCCACACTTTTTTAACTTTTACAGGATATAGACAATGAATAACTTTAGAAAAGATATATTGATTGGGTTAATGTTTATTGCCGGTATTTGGAGCTTTATTTCCGGTGAATTCATATTCTCTACCGTTTTATTCGCTAGCTCAGCGATTTACAGTAATATTGTGATTAGAGCTCAACTTAAAAGCTAATCATCCCCCTTTAACTACCTCCTGGTGTTATACCCACAAGCAGAAATTCCTCATGATATTTGCTTGTCTTTACCTCTCATTACGGCAACATAATGAGAGGTTTTTTTTGCCTTAAAATTTTGTAGCATTTTTGCAACACACGCTGAATCACACTAACTCGCCCACCGCGCGTATTATGAATCTTACTTTTTCACATACAAATCAGTAATGGTGCCCGTTATCATTTCTGCTGCGAAAGCAAAAGTTTCTGATAATGTTGGATGAGGATGAATTGTCAGCCCAATATCTTCAGCATCTGCCCCCATCTCTAACGCCAATATCGCCTCGGCGATTAACTCACCTGCGTTTGCACCAACTATTCCTGCACCAATAATGCGTCCAGTATCTTTATCACACAAAATCTTTGTCATCCCTTCTTTGCGTCCCATGGCGAGCGCGCGACCACTTGCTGCCCACGGAAAACTACCTTTTTCATAGGCAATACCTTGTTCTTTTGCTTGATTTTCTGTAACGCCCATCCATGCAATTTCAGGATCTGTGTAGGCAACAGATGGTATTGTTAAGGCATCAAAACTTGCTTTATGTCCGGCAATAACTTCTGCAGCAACTTTGCCTTCATGAACAGCTTTATGCGCTAACATTGGATTACCAACGATATCGCCAATAGCAAAAATATGTGGCACATTAGTGCGTTGTTGTTTATCAACAGGAATAAACCCTTGCTCAGTCATCTCAATACCAGCCTGATGTGCAGCGATTAACTTACCGTTAGGTTTACGTCCTACGGCAACGAGCACCGCATCAAAAACTTCTGCTTCAGGTGCTGCTTTACTCGGTTCAGCTGCGGCAAAGCTTACTTTTAAGCCTTCTGACTCGACCTCGATTGCTGTGACTTTGGTATTTAACCAAATGTTTTTATATTGTTTTTTAATACGGCGCAATAAGGGTGTAACTAAATCTTTATCACAGCCTGGAATAATTTGATCCATAAGTTCTACCACACTTATTTCTGAGCCTAAAGCATGATAAACCGTTGCCATTTCCAAACCAATAATGCCTCCGCCAACGATTAATAATTTTTTGGGAATCTGTGTTAGCGCTAAGGCATCGGTTGAATCCCATAACCGTGCATCATGATTTGGAAACACTGGAATCTGCGTAGCATGTGAGCCGGCGGCAATAATAGCTTGTTCAAATTCGATATATTGCTCACCTGACTCGGAGGTGACCAGTAAACGATGCGCGGCTTCAAATTGTCCATTACCATGAATAACTGTTACTTGGCGTTGTTTAGCTAAGCCCGATAAGCCGTCATTTAAAGTTTTTGTAACACTTTGCTTCCAAACACGGACTTTATCTAAATCAATACTAGGTGCTGAAAATTCAACACCGTGCTGCGCCATTTCTTGAGCTTCATGAATAACGAGGGCGATATGCAATAATGCTTTTGAAGGGATACATCCAACATTTAAACAAACGCCACCTAGTACTGGATCGCGTTCAACTAAAATGACTTTTTTACCTAAATCTGCTGCACGAAATGCGGCACTATAACCACCAGGGCCTCCGCCTAACACTAAAACTTCTGTATTGATAACTGTATCAGTCATGTTTAATTCCTTAATTAAAGTAACAAGCGACGAATATCACTTAAATTTTGTATCACTACTGACATAAATCGTGCGCCTTCTGCACCATCAATGACTCGGTGATCATAAGTTAAATCTAAAGGTAGCATTAATCGTGGAACAAATTCTGAGCCATTCCAAACTGGCTGCATTTTAGCCCGTGTCACCCCTAATATTGCCACCTCAGGGGCATTAACAATCGGCGTAAATGCTGTGCCGCCAATGCCACCTAAACTGGATATGGTCATGCAACCACCTTGCATATCAGCAGGCAATAACTTACCTTGCCTTGCCTTTGTGCTCTTCTCGGCCAATTCAAGAGCTAACTGATTGATTGATTTATTATTTACATCTCGTAATACCGGCACAACCAAACCATTGGGCGTATCTACGGCAATACCAATATTGAAATATTTTTTTAGTAATAACTGTTCACCATCACTAGATAAAGAAGCATTGAAACTTGGAAATTGCTGCATAGCAGCAACTAAAGCTTTAATAATGAACAATAAACCCGTGAGTTTAAGCTCATCTTTGCCTTTTTCAGCATTCAACGTGCTTCTGAATGCTTCTAAATCGGTAATATCTGCTTCATCGTGATAGGTCACCATGGGTAAATTTAACCAAACGCGCGTTAAATTTTGTCCGGTAAGTTTTTTTATTTTACTTAAACTTTTAGCTTCAATTTCACCAAATACAGAAAAATCAATAACGGGGATTGCAGGTATTGCAGCAGCAGAGACGGGCTTGCCATCAAGCATGATTTTTTTCACCCACTCTTTAATATCTTCTTTCAGGAGTCGTCCTTTGCGACCACTACCTAAGCTTACCGTGTTAATGTCTACCCCCAATTCACGAGCAAATAAACGTACCGCTGGTGAAGCATGCGCCTTTCTAGTCATCGTGGCAGCATCAATAGGCACTGACACTGAGTGTTGATTACTGTTAACAGACTGTTGTGCAGGGCTTGATATTGCAAGGCTGGGGGTGTTAACCGCTTGCACTTGCTCAGTTACGGGTGCTAATACTTCTGCAACCACCGTTGTTTGGGGAGCATTATCTATTTCAGTTGGAACAACTGTAGCGACTAATGTGCCTTCTTGAACCTTATCGCCGGCTTTAATAAATATTTGCTGAATTCGTCCTTGCACTGGAGACGGCAACTCCATCGTTGCTTTATCAGTTTCTAATGTCGCAACCGTTTGATCGAGTACGATTAACTCTCCGATGCTAATTAATACTTCAACAACATCAATTGAAGGGACATTACCTACATCCGGAACCTTTATTTCAATTAAATTAGCCATTTTTTTATCGGTCATAATTATTGTCCTTGGATTAAATTAACCACGGGGCTTTAACATCTGCCGCTAAATTATATTTAGCAATCGCCACATCAATTTTAGCTAAATCAAATTGTCCGCTATCCGCCAAACTTTTTAACGCTGCGACAGTAATATGAAAACGATCAACTTCAAAAAAACGTCGTAAGTTTTCACGTGTATCTGAACGTCCAAAACCATCGGTACCTAAAACAGTATAAGGCGCGGTAATGAGTCCACGAATTTGTTCAGCAAATGCTCGGGTATAATCTGTTGCGGCAATGACTGGCCCCACAGCATTCACTAAGCAATTAGCAACATGTGCTTGCTTAGGTGTTTCAGTAGGATGTAAACGATTCCAGCGTTCGCAAAGTTGACCATCTCGGGCAAGCTCAGTAAAGCTTGGGCAGCTCCATAAATCAGCCGCTACGCCCCAGTCTTCAAGTAATAATGTTGCAGCAAATTCAGCCTCACGAAAAATACTACCCGACCCTAATAATTGTACGCGTAAGGAATTAGTAGGAGCAGTTTGACTAAACGCATACATGCCTTTGATGATATTTTGTTCCTCCCCTTTTGGCAGTGCAGGATGCTCGTAGTTTTCGTTCATGACAGTGATGTAATAAAACACATCTTCTTGTTCAACATACATACGACGCAAACCATCTTGAATAATTACGGCTAATTCGTATGAATAGGTAGGATCATAAGCCACGCAATTAGGTACAGTTGCCGCCATTAAATGACTATGCCCATCTTCATGTTGTAAGCCTTCACCATTTAAGGTGGTACGTCCTGCGGTACCCCCCATTAAGAAACCACGAGTACGCTGATCGGCTGCCGCCCAAATCAAATCACCCACCCGCTGAAAACCAAACATTGAGTAATAAATAAAGAACGGAATCATCGGCACATTATGCGTTGAATATGACGTGCCTGCTGCAATCCAATCGCACAAACCACCCGCTTCATTAATGCCTTCTTGCAATACTTGACCGTGTTTATCTTCTTTATAAAACATTAATTGATCTGCATCTTGAGGCGTATACAACTGACCGACCTGCGACCAAATTCCCAACTGCCTAAACATGCCCTCCATACCAAAAGTACGTGATTCATCAGGAATAATTGGCACGATTCGACGACCAATAGTTTTGTCTTTAACTAAGATATTTAATAATCTAACGAAGGCCATGGTGGTAGAAATTTCCCGTCCTACCCCACTCGCCTCTAACAACGCTTTGAAGTCACTCAACACTGGCACATCTAAAGCGTATGACTTCGTTCTTCTGGCTGGCAAATGTCCGCCTAAGTCTGTGCGTCGCTGCTGCATGTAGGCTAATTCTTTTGAGCCTTCTGCAAAGGTAAGGTAAGGCAATTCATGCAATTGATCATCGGTTACGGGTAACGCATAACGATCACGAAAAATACCTAAAGAACTTGAGCTCATTTTCTTTTGTTGATGGGTAATATTCTGTGCTTGACCAGATTCCCCCATGCCATAACCTTTAATTGTTTTTGCCAAAATAACCGTAGGTTGACCTTGATGATTTACCGCTGAATGAAAGGCTGCATAGACTTTAGAGGGATCATGACCACCACGATTTAATTCCCAAATATCACGATCAGACCAATCCGCTACCATGGCACGTAATTCTGGTGTGTTGAAGAAAAACTCACGCACATAAGCACCATCTTTGGCTTTAAAGGTTTGGAAATCGCCATCAACGCATTGCATCATACGCGCCACTAATAAACCTTGTTTATCGCGTGCTAGTAAGGTGTCCCAACGCTGCCCCCAAACTACTTTAATCACATTCCAACCTGCGCCTCGGAATTCACTCTCTAATTCTTGAATGATTTTGCCATTACCGCGCACTGGACCATCAAGACGTTGCAAGTTGCAGTTGACCACAAAGATTAAATTATCCAACTTTTCGCGACCAGCCATACCAATGGCACCCAATGATTCTGGCTCATCCGTTTCTCCATCGCCAAGGAAACTCCATACTTTTCTATTGGACGTATCTGCAAAACCACGGTCTTGTAAATACCGCATAAAACGGGCTTGATAGATGGCCATAATCGGACCTAAGCCCATTGAAACAGTTGGAAATTGCCAAAAATCAGCCATTAACCAAGGGTGTGGATAAGACGACAAGCCATTACCCTGAACTTCTTGTCGGAAATTATCTAATTGCTCAACATTAAAACGTCCCATTAAAAATGCCCGCGCATAATCACCTGGCGTTAAATGCCCTTGGGTATAGACCAAGTCTCCACCATGTTGCTCAGAAGGTGCATGCCAAAAATGGTTATACCCTACGTCGTATAACGTTGCCGCTGAAGCAAAACTAGCAATATGCCCTCCCACATTGGTATGTTTATTTGCTCTTAACACCATCATCATGGCATTCCATCGGACATAGGAACGAATGCGTTGTTCGATTGTGGCATCACCAGGAAATTGTGCTTGTCGCTCGACGGGAATGGTATTTAGATACGCAGTATTGGCACTAAAAGGCACATCAAAACCTGATTTACGTGTGATGGCAACTAATTGTTCAATTAAATAATGCGCCCGCTCACTCCCATCTTGTTCAAGAACGGCCTGTAAGGATTCTATCCATTCCCTAGTTTCTTCTGGATCAATATCATTTTGTCCAGTAATTTCCGAAATTAAATTGTTCGTCATGAGTTGTTCCTATGGGCGAGTATTCTTGTTAAGTAATTAGACAGGGCTAAAAAGACGGTTCAGTAATGCGACTTTAAAGTTATTTATGAGGTAATTTCAATGTTTTTTTTGATTCATTGAAATCAGCAAAAAATTTTGACTTTTGACTAGTAATTACAAACAAAAGAAAACAATGTGAGTGGATTAGTATGCATAGTATATACAATTGCCCCTTGGCAATACACCCGATTTAATCATTAAAATGCTAAGATTTACGAATTAATAATCTAAATTAAAGATGTTATTTTCAGGGTTTTTTAATGAGTCCTTGATAATCAAGGATGACTTAAATTCCGTCATCAATAATGCCGACATTTTATAAATAGGTAAAGGGGGGCTAAAATAATACCCCTGAATAATATCGCACCCATGCTGGGTTAAGTAAATTAATTGCTGCTCAGTTTCCACCCCTTCTGCAATGATAATTTGTCCTAAAGAATGCCCCATTTCAATGATTGCAGCAGTAAGCCTTGCGTCTTTTGACTCTATCGTCATTTCTTTGATAAAAGAACGATCAATTTTCAAAACATCAATAGGTAGGTTTTTTAAATAAGATAACGATGAATAGCCGGTGCCAAAATCATCTAAAGCAATTTTAATCCCCATTTTTTTCAAGCGCTGCAACTGTAGCTCAATTTGCTTAATATCTCCGACTAACAAGGATTCTGTTAGCTCTAATTCTAAATGAGCAGGATTTAATTGGGTTTCTTGTAAGACTTTTTGCACCGTAGGAATGAATTCGTTATCAGCAAACTGCCGAGCTGACACATTGACTGACACTTGCTTTAACTCATAACCTTCATCTAACCACTTCTTTAGCTGATAGCACGCAGTGCGCATAATCCACGCGCCCATTTCAACAATTAACCCAGACTCTTCTGCAATAGGTATAAATTGATCTGGCAAAATCATTTTACTGTGTAATTCAGGGCCATGAAACCAGCGCACTAAAACTTCCGCACCAAATATCTTTCCTGTCGCAGCATAATACTGTGGCTGGTAATACAGCTGTAACTCATTTTTTTCAATTGCTTTACGTAAATTTGTTTCCATCACTAAGCGATCATGCGCAGCATTAGCATGTTCTTGTTTATAAAATTGATAGTTATTTCGACCTTGGCGCTTTGCCTCATACATAGCAATATCTGCATGTTTAATTAACAGCTCAGCGGTATCCCCATGATCTGAAGATAACGCGATACCAATACTCGCGGTAATAAATACCTCTTGTTTATAAATTAAAAAAGCGTTGGCTAGATTATGCAATAGCTCACCTGCCAATAAGGTTGTTGCATAAATAGCTTGTTCATGAGTGGACTCATTAGTAATGAAGACACCAAATTCATCACTGCTTAAGCGTGCAATGACTCTGTTTTGGGTAACAAAACTACGCAATCTAAACGCCACTTCTTTAAGCAATACATTACCGCCCTCATGTCCTAAGGAATCATTAATTGATTTAAAGCGATCTAAATTAATACATAAAACCACCAGCCACTTAGCGTTTGCTTTAGTTGTTAATAATGCATCAGTCAAGTTTGCAAAAAACAGTGCTCGATTGGGTAGCCCTGTTAATTTATCGTTATGCGCTACCTGCATCATTTGTTTTTCGGATTGTTTTTGACGAGTAATATCCGTTAAGGTTGCAAAATAAACATACTGCCCTTCATGCTTACGCAGCTCTGAAATATCTAATTTGACTGGAAACAACTGCCCCTGTTTATGGCGACACAATAATTCCTTTGACCAAAAAATATCATTCGTTGCATGAATAAACTGCTGATGAGATAAGCCAAGATCACCGACTAAGCAAAACGTTAACTCTTGCTGCGTTAAATCAGCAAACTGATACCCAGTTAATTGACTAAATGATTGATTAATAGCAACAATTGTAAAGGTAGAATCCAATAGAATCAGGTTTAAATGGGCATGTTCAAGCCATTGCATGAGTTGCTCAACTGCCGAGGTATTAACTTGTTCAAGAAGCTGCCCTGTCACTAATAATAATGGGCGCTGTAGCGGTGCTTTAAAAATAGGTGTACGGGTAATTTCAAACGTGACTGGTTTCTGACCAGCAACGGTAATCACTTTTGTTTCTTTTAAGGTTTGCTTTAAATGCAAAGCACTTTTATCTTGAATACTGCATAATTTTAAGGCACGTAAATTACTTTCAGGCAGCAAACTTAAGTCGTCGTTGGTAAGTCCTTGGTAGGCACTGTGCTGGATATTAAAACTTGATAAATACGAACGGCTTGCTTTAAGCCAACGACCGTCTTGATCTTTTAAACATAAAAAATTAGGCAGTTGTGATAACACCAGTAACAGGTCTTCACGGCCAGAAGGAGTCGTGTTTGCTTCGGGTGAACTAGGCGGCAATTGCGAAGAAATTTTCTTACTAGGTTGGCGTAAGATAACCCCCATTAAGAATAAATAGGACAAACCATTAAACATAAGAATGCCATTTTTGTATCCTTCCTCAGGATAAAAAAACCCCCACATTAATAAGAAAAAATTGACCAACGCCAATAAAGAAAGACTAAGCAGCATCATAGACATTAAAAAAACTCTTAATACTCAGTGAATTATCAGATGATAACTAAAAAACGCCCCAAACCACTTATTACTGCACTAACTAATCCAATCTTATACCACGCACAGATTAATTCAGCATGACGAGGTGCTACTTTTTTTAACGCATAACAAGTGTGTTATTTCACCTACTTTCAGCAGAAAACAGGTGAAATAACACAGTTACTTTCAGTGTATATCAGCATTACCTAATTAACTTATTGATAATAAGGTAGAATTTTTCTAGGCATAAGACTTGCTTTGTTAACTATGCTCGCGCTTAAAACACGTTGCAGCAATCAAATAACAATACTAATTATTGTTATTTTTCAAAAAGTTAAACTTACAAAAGGAAAGCCATGTCTGTCTCAACAATTAAAAAAACACTGTTAGTTTCCATGATAGCCACAGGTTTGTTCACTGCCGCAAGCAGCCAAGCCGCTACCCAACCTTCTGTCATCAATGCCTTCACTGCCGAGGTAACTGAGGCAGTATTGTCTGTTAAAAGTAAAGGCTGGCATGATGCGGCTTTTGGTGATATGGGCTGGACACACAGCTCTGGCTGGGGCTCCTTCAGTGCCTACAAAGGCGATACCGTGCGTATTAAAGCCACCTCAACACAAGCTGGCCTGCACCCTGGCATCACTGTTTGGTATCGAGGTATCGACGACACTGCACCCGATAGCTATGTGGTTGATCATTTTTATCCACAAAACGCTAATTTCGTAAAAATTGGTGTTACTGATGAAACTAGCGGTGAAAAACTAGGTAATATTGTTATGCGCCATATCATCCATGCTTATGATGGCGATAACACCGTAAAGGTAGGACGCATGAAACCAATAAAAGATGGGGTTGCAGGTGAAGTAGAGGTAAGCTTCAAAGCACCCAAAAATCGTTTAGGTCAGTATATGTTTGTGGTGGGAGGCATTAATCCCGATGAAAGCGTTGACACGTCATTAAAATATGACATGAATGTCTCTGTTACCGTTACCAAACCCTAAGTTGGTGATTTTCGCGGACACACCTGCGTGTCCGCGAAGGCGTTGCTGACAGCTTACGCCCTGCTCGATTAAGCTGTTTTTATATTTTCCACTCCACACTTTTACGTTTTAAACACCATGCCCTTTACTTTCTTATTATCCTTTCGACACGCCCTAGTAGTAATGTCTTTACTAAGCTTACTTAACACTGCAAATACGTGGGCGCATGGCAACACGCCAGCCTCCTTACAAGGTGTTCATGTGCCGACAACGCCCGGCTTAGTAGAGGGCAGTGACCCGATTGTAATTGATAAAGAAACCGCCATTCAATTAGGTAAAGCCTTATTTTGGGATGTCAATGTGGGCAGTGATGGTATGGCTTGTGCATCCTGCCATTTTCATGCGGGTGCTGATGCACGTTATAAAAACCAATTATCTCCTGGTCAAATAAACGCAGCACAGCCTAGTCCTACAGAATTTAATCGCACAGCTTCAGGTGCCCAAGGCGGGCCAAATTACACCTTAAAACGCAGTGATTTCCCGCTTCATCAATTTGCCAATCCAAAGGATCACAGCTCTACCCTGCTTTTTAATACAGATGATAGTGTGTCCTCAGCTGGCGTATTTTTAGCCGAGTACCAAAACACCATTCCAACGCTTACTGACGATGCCTGTCGTCCAAATCATGACCCTTTATTTCATGTAAATAACTTAAGCACGCGCCAAGTGCAAACTCGCCAAGCCCCCAGCGTGATTAATGCCGCATTTAATTTCCGTAATTTTTGGGATGGTCGGGCAAATAATATTTTTAATGGCGTAACACCTTTTGGAGTGCGTGACCACAAGGCATTAATTTGGGTAGTAGAGGCTAGCGGTACCGCCGTTCAACAAACAATACACTTAGAAAATGCAGCCTTAGCTTCACAAGCTGTTGGTCCCGCCTTAAACACTACTGAAATGTCTTGTCAACAACGCACCTTTCCTGAATTAGGGCGCAAGCTACTGTCCCGTGCGCCCTTAGCCACCCAAACAATACACCCTAACGATAGCGTGTTAGCTGCACTTCGTAAAGACTCTGGCATAGGTCTTAACACAACGTATGCCGCGATGATTAAAAAAGCCTTTGCACCACGTTATTGGTCTGGAAAAGGTGAATTTGGTCAGGCTTTTATTGCTAAGGCGCCCGCCTATTCACAGCTAGAAGCCAATTTCTCGTTCTATTTTGGCTTAGCACTGCAACTGTATCAACAAACCTTAATTTCTGATCAAACACCTTTTGATACGCCAAGACTCGCTGGCTTTCCACAAATGCCTACGGGCTTAAACACTAAGCAGCGACGCGGTTTACAAGTATTTCTTAATGCTCATTGTTCAGAATGTCATAAAGGTCCCACGCTTACCTCAGCCGCACATCCAGAGGTTTACACGGCTTCAGACTCCTTTTCTGCACCTCGTTTAATCAATCGTAAAACCATTAATGGTTCGTTTAACGGTGGCGGCGTCGCACAAGGCTTAATTGATGAAGGCTATTTTAATACCAGCGTTACACCCACTGCTGAAGATTTAGGTGTAGGTGGAGACGATCCCTTTGGTAATCCGTTATCGTTTAGTGAGCAATATTTGCAACAATTGCGTGATAACTCAGCAGTAATTGATCCTATCGCAATGAATTCATGTGATTTAGATAACGCCTTTGTACAAGACTACAAAAAAACCGAATTGACAGACGACCCTTACCTGAAAGGCGATTGTTTTGATCGTTCTATTTATGCAAAAATCCCTTTACCAGCGGTCATAGAAGCTGAATTACAGAAAAATAATGGTGGACGATTTATGGTGGCAACGCAAGGTGCCTTTAAAGTACCCACCTTACGCAACATTGAATTAACAGGCCCTTATATGCATAACGGTAGCCTCCTTACTTTAGAACAAGTTATCGACTTTTACTTCCGTGGTGGTAATGCTAATAACCCCCACCATTTTGCTACCTTAGTTTTTCAACAAGCGATTAGTCAACGTGAAAAAGCCGATTTAGTGGCATTCTTAATCTCATTAACCGATGAACGCGTAAGATGGGAACGCGCACCTTTTGATCATCCAGAACTTCGTGTGCCTCATGGTCACAAAAAAACAGCTGATGCTAAGGTTCCAGAATGGGCAGCAGATAATTTCATTACCGTGCCGGCCATTGGTAAGCAAGGTCGTGATGAACACTTAGGCCCCTTAAAAGCATTTCATACTTATTTGCAGAAATAAGATCGGC
>QYQN01000031.1 GCA_007280895.1 Methylococcaceae bacterium | reverse complement strand
AATACATAACAGAATGAAACGGCATAGATGTTTGACCAATGCTTGCACCCGCTGACGGTGTATAGTTAAACGCACCTTCTTGAATTGATACACCCGCTTTTGCTGAGGTTACATTTTGTTGTTGAATAAAACGAGTTGGTGATAATTCTAACGTCATTTTTACCGCTTCTGCCAAACTTAACCCTGCATCTGCCATAGCTACTGGTGGAAGTGTTAAGCCACCCACCAAACATGTTGCAAATAATGCAACATGCGGCAATTTATTCTTTTTACGCGATGTATTCATGGTATATCCTCAAGGATTAGTAAAATTTACAGATTGATTTTGCGTAACTATTCAGTCCCCCCCCTTTGAAAAGGGGGAGGTGAATACTAACGATTTTGCAAGAATGTTGTTTTTTATGCAAGAAATTTGCTTGCTTACAACAAAAAAATTATCGGTTGCCCGCCCACTTTAGCATTTAACGATTATCATAGTTAAATAAAAAATGCGCTTCAGAAGAGATATTTACTCTCTAAGATACGTAGAATAAACCGCCGACTTGCCGGTATTAAGGTGCAATACACTATGCAGAATGGGTGCTTGGGGTGCAACCATGCCCACATATCTAGCAGGTTTATTTGGCTCTATATGAATTCAGCGCTCTTGATTTTTGGCTACTAACGTCAGAGCCGTCATGACGGCATTAGGGCTTGTGTTTATATTTACTTATCAGAGTATTTGCTTAGAATTTTAATGATGTTACCCACTATGATTCACATAGAGCCGTTTATTTTACCGTAGCCAAGCCTTCACCCCGTGGATCGCTGGCAGCATTTAAGGCGTGCGTGTGTTTGTACAACACTGCGGCTTGCATATTTCCGTAAGGATTAACTGTTGCTTTTAAGTGATGACCTAAACCCTTTAAAGCCACTAACTCTTGCTCAGTAAACGCTGCGTTTTCATACTCTACAACATCAGGCAAATATTGATGATGAAATCGTGGCAACGTCACCCACGACATTGGCGATGTAGCCTTTGCAAAATCCAGCGTTGCTAATAACACCATAGAAATAATACGACTTCCCCCGGGGGTTCCTAATACCGCAACGCGCCCAGCATCTTCTAAAAACGTGGGGGTCATGCTCGATAACATCCGTTTACCTGGAGCAATCATGTTTGCCGCGCTGCCTACTAAACCGTACCCATTAGGTCCTGCATGACTGACAAAATCGTCCATTTCATCATTTAATAAAACGCCCGTTCCTGCGGCGACAAACCCTGAACCAAACGGAAAATTAATACTTAAGGTTGCCGCAACACGATTACCTTCGGTATCAATAATAGAAAAATGCGTAGTATGCCCACCTTCGCTGTCAGGTAACACATCCCCTGATAATTGCGTGCTAGGTAACACTGCGTCCATACGCATACTGCTTCGTAAACCCGCAGCATAGTCCTCACTTAATAAGCGCTGCATGGGCACCGAAACAAAATCACTGTCACCCAGATATAAGGCTCGATCATGATAGGCTCGTCGCATCGCTTCAGTAATCAGATGTATCCTCGTCAGTTTATCTAACTTAGCTAAATCATAGGCAGATAAGATTGTTAACGCTTCCAGCAAGACAATGCCTCCCGCTGAAGAAGGTGGCGCACTGGTCACCTTAATACCACGATAATTGCCCACCACAGGTTCACGCTCCACTACCTGATAATTCTGCAAATCTTCAGCCGTCCACATTCCCCCTGCCTGCTGCACTGCTTGGAGTAATTTATCAGCCACGCTATGTGCATAAAAACCTGCACGACCGTATCGGGCAAGCTGAGTTAAGGTCTCTGCCAAATCAACCTGCCGTAACAGTGCAAATTTTTCTGGCAACTGCCCATTCACTAAAAAAATTGTACTTGAAGCAGGAAACTGCTTAAGCACTGTCTCCCTATATTTCAATAAATCCAGATGATGCTGTCCCACAACAAAGCCGTTTCGCGCATGGCGTATAGCCGGTGCTAAACTCACCGCCAAGGGTAATTTCCCATAATGTTCGGCTAAATGCACCAAGCCCGCAGGCAGTCCAGGAATGGCTGCCGCTGTCGCACCATCCAACGATGCGCGTGGATTTTTAACCTGCCCTGCGCTGTCGACATAGACATTTTTATGAGCCGCCAACGGGGCTTTTTCTCGCCCATCAATAAAACGGGTTGTGTTGTCGTTAGCGCGATGCACTAACCAATAACCGCCACCGCCCAACCCAGAGCCTGACGGCTCAACCACGGCCAGCGTAGCACTGACAGCCACTGCGGCATCAAACACGTTACCGCCTTGATTTAAAATTTCAAACCCAGCCGCCGTTGCCAAGGGGTGGGCACTGGCTATCGCTGTTTTAAGTGGCGTATCTGCGCGAATGTTTGTAATAAAACCTAACAATAGCAGCGTAACTAAGGTATATTTTTTAAACATTTTTGTTGTACCTTTTAAAATTGTGGGCGAAAGTATGCGTATTTACGCACACTCCAGATTAAAAACTATCAACTTAGGGACACAGTTAAGGGTTAAGCCGTTCGTGGTGAGCCTGTCGAACCATGAGCGGCTTAACCGTCCCTCCTTCGACAAGCTCAGGACGAACGGTCAAGCCTTGTTGACTGTCCCGTGTTAAGTGGGTAGCCTATTTTTGTAAGGCATAGAGAGGATAGATTTGTACTGTCCTGCTTTCTAAGATCCTCACCAAACCAATAGATTACAATTACAAACACATGCCAAATACCAATAAATCGACACTTCTTATCGTTGATGATACCCCTGAAAATCTTACCCATTTAGGTAATTTATTAGCCCCCTCTTATCGCGTAAAAGTAGCTAATTCTGGGGCACGCGCCTTATCTATTGTCCATCAATCAGAACATAAACCAGATTTAATATTACTGGATATTTTAATGCCTGATATGGATGGGTATGCCGTACTGGAGCAATTAAAAGAACATAGCGACACCCATGATATTCCTGTTATCTTTGTCACGTCCTTAGAAGACTGCCACGACGAAGCCTTAGGCTTATCATTAGGTGCAGCGGATTACGTCACCAAACCCGTTAAACCTGCTATTTTATTATCACGCATTCAAAATCAATTAGAATTAACCAGAGCGCGCAAATTATTAGACAATCAAAATTCATGGTTAGAAAAAGAGCTCGGACAACGCTTATTACAAATCGAACAAATTCGAGAACTTACTCTTGTTGCCTTAGAAAGTATTGCTGAGGTTCGCGACAAACACACGCCGCATCATAGTTTACGGACTCAGGCTTATGTAAAATTACTGTGTGAACAATTAGTTATAAATGGTGTGTATATCGATGAATTAACCACAGATCGTATTGAGAATATCACCAAAGCCGCTCCGTTATATGCGTTAGAAAAACCCAATATATCGCATGAAGTAATTTTTAAGCAGGGACAATTTACTGCTGAAGATATTAATATTTTAAAAACTTACCCTATTTTAGGTGCCCAAGCACTTTGGCAAGCTGTTCAACCCGATGCCGATTATAGCCAGTATAATTTTTTGAATATAGCCATTGATATCGCTAAACACCATCAAGAAAAATGGGATGGCAGTGGTTTTCCACAAGGTCTGCAAGGCAAGCAAATCCCGCTGCACGCGCGCATTATGGCACTTGCCGACATTGTTGACGATTTTATCAAACAAGAAAAATACCCAGCCGAGCTGTCACTGGAAGACTTGTTAGCACTGATTCAAGCCAACCGAGGGGTGCACTTTGATCCTGCAATTGTTGATGCATTTTTTGCCAGTGTCGATAAAATAATCTCAGCGTCAAAAAACTATTAGCCAAAGATAGTGGCGTACCACAACGCCATATCAGTGAAATTATTGCAGGTAAGCGAGGTATTGCCGCTGATTGAGGTCTGCGGTTATCGTGTTACTTAGGGCTATCAGAAGGCTTTTGGACTGCGCTGCAAGACGCTTACCACCGTGCAATTACGAAAGATAAGTTGCAGGATGTATTGAGGCAAATTAAACCATTAGGTGATGCAGTTCATCTGCATTAGCTGAAGCTTCGATGACGGCAAAGCCAACTTTGCATAATCAGGATTAAACAAATGCCTAACATTACCCAATTATCACAACTGGATTTAAACCAAACCTACAGCTATGCCGATTATTTGACTTGGCAATTTGATGAAGCCGTTGCATTAATTAAAGGCAAAGTCATGCTGATGTCGCCAGCGCAGAATGTGAGACATCAATGAATCTAAGTCGCGTATTGTCTGTTTTTTTTAAACATAAAAAGACCCAACGCGTCGCAATACGGTTATCGCTTAGTGCGACCTATGCGTAATGTACGCTTGACTAAAATGAACCCAGATAAACCAAGGTGTTTTCGTCAAGCGTTACCAATACTCCATGATTTAATTTAATTTAACCCACTCAACACAACTATGACTGCTACGCTACGCCTCATTTTAATTCTTCTGCTGGGTATTGGCATTCCTTTAAGTAGCGTTGCGCAGGTTGATACGTCAGTTATTGCGTTGTTAACTATCACGCCCCCACCAGCTGAATTACCCACCCCTACACAACTGCCCACAACGCCCACGTTAACCAATCAGGCATTTACTTGGGAAGAAATCTGGCGCGATCACCGCCTCGTAATCTATATTTTAAGTCTCGTTACGTTAGTCTCCCTCATCATATTAATTAGCTTACTTATTATTTTAAGAAAACTACTGCTTACCCAACAAAAATTAAACCAAAAAAAAACGTCCCTAGACCAACTTGCTGACGAATTATCCGCCACGCAACGCACTAATGATATGTATTACAAAATGGTGTCTTTGGGCTCCGAAGCCATCTCGTTATTTGATATTCGCACCTTAAAATTTATTGAATTTAATGATGCCGCTTGCCAAAGTTTAGGTTATTCGCGTGAAGAGTTTGCCAAATTACACTTATACGATATTCATACAGATAAAGATGACCATGAAACCCAACAATTAATCCAAACTATTTTACGCACTGGACACGCGCAATTTGATTCTATCCATCGCCATAAAAATGGCTCTTGGCGACACATGTGGGTATCAAACAATCTTGTCTATCTTGATGACAAAGCTTATTTCATCACGCAATGGACTGATGTGACGCACTATAAAATATTAGAAGCCAGTTTACATCGTCAAGAACAACACCTGCAACAAGCCCAAAATATCGGTAAATTAGGTAGTTGGTTTATTGAATTACTTAGCAATACAATTGAATGGTCGCCTGAAACCTATCGTATTTTTGGTAAGGTTCCAGACCAAGCTATCGATCTGGAGGTTTTTTTCAGCTGCATTCATCAGGAGGATAAAGACCGCGTAGCCCTTGCTTGGCAAGCGGCACTTAAAGGTCAACCTTATGATATTGAACACCGAATTATAGTAAATGATGTGGTACGCTGGGTACATGGGCGAGGTGAATTTACCTTTACGGCTAATGGTATCCCTTTATCAGCAACAGGCAGTCTTCAAGATATTACCGAACATAAACATACTGAAGCCGTCATTACTGAAGAGCGCAATCGCCTGCAAGATATTATTGATGCGACTCACGCGGGCACGTGGGAATGGAATATCATCACGGGTGAGGCGCACTTTAATCCACGCTGGTATCAACTGTTTGGTTACACAGAAGAAGCAATGCACAGCTTGAGCATTGAAAAATGGCAAGCTTTAATTCATCCCGATGATTTTAAACAAGCCAATGAATATTTAATTAAACATTTAACGGGCGAAAGTGAATATTACGAATGTGAGTTGCGTATGCGTCACCAACAAGGCCATTGGCTATGGATTGCCGATCATGGACGAATAAAATTAAGTGCAGACGATGGCACGCCCATGATTATGAGCGGCATTCATCTTGATATTAGCGAAAGAAAAACACTTGAACTTGAATTACACAAGCTGTCCTTAGCGGTAGAACAAAACCCTAATAGTATTGTTATCACTAATCTGGCTTCAGAAGTTGAATATTGCAATGCCAGCTTTACCACCATGACCGGCTACAGCAAACAGGAAATGCTAGGCAAAACCATTCATCTTAAGCAGTCTGGACTGGTTGATGCTAAGTCTTATAAAGAAATTTATGCTACCTTAAACAACGGCTTAACCTGGGAAGGTGAATTAATTAACCAAACCAAAACAGGCACACTTTATAACGAACATTTACTGATTAGCCCGATTAAACAAGCTAACGGTACGATCAGCCATTACCTGACCATTAGCCATGACATCACTGAACATAAAAAAACCCAATTAGAACTTGCCAGTTATCGCTTGCAATTGGAAGGCTTAGTGAATGAACGTACCTTAGCCTTAGAGCAATCCAATCAACAGCTTATTGCCAGCGAACAACGCTTTACTTATGCCGCAGAAGCCAGCAGTGAAGGCATTTGGGATTGGGCTATTCCTGAAAATCATGCACATTTTAACCTTGCTTACTTTACTATGCTGGGCTATGAAGCAAATGATTTTAAGCATGCGTTGCTCACTATCAATGCTGACAATGCATCTGATTTGTTAGCATACGAAGAGAGCGAACATCGTTATGATGTGGCGCAAACGTGGATGGATCTTCTGCATCCTGACGATAGAGAGGCCGCCATTAAACGTGCGTATGAAGACCTAAGTTTACAAGGAACGTATGACTCTGAGTTTAGAATGCTCGCAAAAGATGGCAGTTATCATTGGATACTGTCCAAAGGTAAAGTAGTTCTCTACGCTAACGACCATACACCGCTTCGTGCGGTGGGAACCCACACCGATATTTCTTTACGTAAACAAACCGAATTAACCTTACTTAACGCGAAACAATTGGCAGAAAGTGCTAGTGAAGCCAAAAGTAACTTCTTAGCGAACATGAGCCATGAAATTCGCACGCCGATGAATGCAATTCTTGGTTTAACGTATCTAATTCAACGTGATATAAACGATCCTCAGCAACTACAGCGGCTTGATAAAGTCAAAGAATCTGCCCGACATTTGCTTAGTATTATTAATGATATTTTAGATTTATCTAAAATTGAAGCCAATCACTTACCCATTGAAAATATTGAATTTAATGTTGCCACGCATGTCGATAATGTCTGTAATTTATTTAAAGAACGCGTGGACACAAAAGGCTTGCAACTGTACCAAGAAATAGACACACGCTTAATGCACCAACCCTTAATTGGCGATCCTCTCCGCATTGATCAAATCTTGTTAAATTTCCTCAGTAATGCCCTTAAATTTACCGAAACAGGCAGTATCACTTTACGCGTTAAACTGATTAATGAAACTGACAGCCACATTCACTTACGCTTTGAAACGCAAGACACGGGCATTGGCATGAGTGAAGCACAACAACAGCGCATTTTTGAAGCCTTTGAACAAGCTGAAGCGTCCACCACCCGCAAATATGGGGGCACAGGGTTAGGGCTTACTATTAGTCGTCGCTTAGTTGAATTGATGGGTGGGGAAATTGGCGTACTAAGTCGCCCAAGTATTGGCAGTACCTTTTGGTTTACCTTGCCTTTAGAACGCGGACTTGGGCTTAATCCCCAACAGCCTGAGCACGCTCATATGCAATTTAAAAGCAATGCCCACATCCTGCTAGTTGAAGATAACTTGATTAACCAAATTGTTGCCCAAGAGTTACTGGAAAGTGTCGGCATTGTGATTGATGTTGCCAACAATGGCCAAGAAGCCATTAATAAAGTTAATGCTACGCTCTACGATTTAATTTTAATGGACATGCAAATGCCTGTGCTTGATGGCATTTCAGCCACCCGAATAATACGTACCTTAGTTAATGGTCAGCATTTACCCATCATTGCCATGACTGCAAACGTCTTCACTGATGACCGATTGCGTTGCCTAGATGCCGGCATGAATGCGCATATCGCTAAACCTGTCGATCCAAGCATTTTATATTCAACCTTAGCGCAATGGATTCCTGAGACGGCAATAGCTGATGAGGCCACGTCACTCAGCCTTGCTGACACGCCTGCTTTTGCTATCAACCATGAAGCCGCGTTGCCCATGATATTTAGCTCACCACTGTTAGATATGCCCACTGGTATTGTTTATTTTGGAGGCAACGAACACGCATATTTCAAAATGTTAGCGCAGTTTGTCAGTCTCCATCAGCATGATATTGAGACCATCAATACGTTACTTGAGGAACATAACAATCATGATGCGGAACGCTTAGCCCATACCTTAAAAGGCATTAGTGCCACCTTGGGCGCCAATACCTTAAAAGATCTTAGCTTTTCTATAGAAACAGCCTTGCGGCATGCAGACAATACAGAAAACTTAACCGATCTGCTCACTGAAGCGCATCAAGAGTTAACAACTTTATGTCAATTTATCACTGATTTAAATATCGAGCCCGCGCCGCCCATAGCACACAAACTATCACCCGAAAACTTCAAAATACAATTAACAAAATTAATTATGTTATTAGAAGATGATGATCTGGAAAGTGCCTATATTCTTGAATCGTTACTGCCCTTATTAAAAGAAAAAATAAGCCCCGAGCACGCAGATTTGTTACTGGAACAAATGAATAATTATGATTTTGAAAACGCCTTGAACAACCTTCAGGCACTGATAAAATTGCATCCAGAATGGCGTTAATTAAGTCGTGACGCAACGCGTTGTTAACAGAAGTAGCGCTATTGGACTGGCTGCGTTTTACCAACAATAGTATCGCCCAACGAAAATCATCACCGCTACCAATGCTTAAATTTTCTGCTAATTTATCTTTATTATTTAACGAAGTGCCGCTTCTTGAGCGGCTTAGGTTGGCGCGTGAACATCAGTTTAACGGCGTTGAAATTCAATTTCCGTATAGCTTACCGGCGCATGAACTGCATGCCGAGCTTAACAAAACCGCCCTGCCCTTGGTGCTTTTTAATGTTTGGGCTGATGATTTATTGCAGGGTGGTGAAGGCTTAGCCTGTGTGCCCAACAAACAAGCCGCCTTTAAAAAAGCCGTAGCAATGGCGTATGACTACGCTGAAATCTTGCGCCCTGAATGCATTAATATTTTGCCTGGACGTTGTTTTAATACCGCGTTGCACACCGAGTATTGGCACACTTTTCTGCACAATCTTGATTATGCCGCCCAACAATTTGCACCCTTAGGCATAAAAACAGTGTTTGAAGGACTCAATACTATCGATATGCCTGGCGTCTTAATTCATCGAGGCGAACAGATGTTGACTATTTTTAATACGGTTAATAACCCACATATTTATCTGCAATACGACTGCTATCATGCCAAAAAAATGCACGAAGATCCCATTGAATTTATTCGTTGTCATGCCCATAAAATTGGGCACGTTCAAATTGCTGATTGCCCAGGTCGTGGGCAGCCTGGCACAGGTAGCCTAGATTTTATGGCATTATTTTCTGCTCTTGAACAGTCGGCGTATGCGGGGTGGATTGGTGCTGAATATAATCCAGTGGGCTCAACAATCGAAAGTTTAGAGTGGTATCGGCAGCTGCTTAGTACTCACCGCCATTAAGTTAACGATTTTTCCGCTCGTGCTGAGCGTGTCGAAGCCTGAACGGAAAAATCAGCCCCTACAAGACAAGTTCGTAAGACGCACACCCAAAGTGCGAGGCATTGCCCCTTACTATCCGACCGTTTGCGTTAATTTTAAATATTTTTGATACAAACTTTCGTGCTCTTCAACGTGTGCAGGATCTTTTTCGATACACTCCACCGGACACACCTCAATACACTGAGGCACGCCATGATGCCCAACACATTCAGTACACAAGTTTGGATCGATCACATAAATCTCTTCTCCCTGTGAAATAGCCCCATTGGGGCATTCAGGCTCACACACATCACAATTAATACATTCATCATAAATAATCAGGGACACTTTTTCTCCAAAGAGTTGATTGTTAAAATAACGCAGCAAAAAAGACTACCCATTTAAGTCGGGACACAGCGCAAGGCTTAACCTGAAACTGTCCCGCCTTAAGTGGGTAGCCCCTTTTCAGTGTATTTGTCCATTTATCTCATACACATTTAGCGATTAACGCCTGCCTGACGACCTCAGGCACAAAACTCGATACATCACCTTTAAACTGAGCTATTTCTCTAATCATACTGGAAGAAATAAATTCATATTGCTCAGCTGGGGTTAAAAAAACTGTTTCTAAATCGGCGGCCAAACGTCGATTCATCCCCGCTAACTGAAATTCATATTCAAAATCAGACACGGCACGTAACCCACGTAAAATAACTTGCGCACCTTGCGCTCGCGCACAATCTACTAATAAATTATCAAAACCAATGACTTGTACATTGGTAAAATCAGGAATAACGGCCGACACTAAGGCGACTCGCTCCTCTAAAGAAAACAACGGGGTTTTACTACGATTAACTGCCACCGCCACAATCACGGTATGGTACAGCTTCGCTGCTCTAGCGATGATATCCAAGTGCCCATTCGTAATTGGATCAAAT
This sequence comes from Methylococcaceae bacterium, assembly GCA_007280895.1. Classification (GTDB taxonomy): domain Bacteria; phylum Pseudomonadota; class Gammaproteobacteria; order Methylococcales; family Methylomonadaceae; genus Methylovulum. The sequence goes on along the minus strand of QYQN01000031.1, from coordinate 14,405 downwards.
GTACCTGGATAAATTGCGATCATTTGCATAATAGTTGTCATCAAAAAAAAGCAGAAAATTCTGCATAATCATAAAATAGTCAAATAAAGTGCAGCCTCATAGTAGCGCACGCTGACAACACTCCAGACAGTGGTATTTAATTTACAACACCGCAGCAGGTTGTTAAGCAAACAAAGTATAATTTACTTTTTAATGCCATGGTGAACTAACAGAGATAAAATTATTCAACTACGGCGTTAACGTTAGCTGTAACGTTTGTTTTCATACGCTACACATTGCATGTTAATACCATTATTCATCACCTCTAAACCCTTCAACCCAATACTTTAGCAATGCAACCGACGCCTTTCATTCACTTAACGCATGTCTATAAAGACTATCCTCAAGCTAAACAATGGCAAACCGTGCTACATGATATTAATTTAACTATTCATGCGCATGAGTTTGTCGCAATTGTAGGAGCCTCTGGCAACGGTAAATCCACCTTATTAAATTTACTTAGCGGTATTGATACACCTTCTAAAGGCGAAGTGTGGGTTAATAATACGCCACTTCATGCTATCAATAATGCGGCGTTAACTCGTTGGCGAGGTGCTAACGTCGGTATTATCTTCCAATTTTTTCAATTGTTGCCGACGCTTAATTTATGGCAAAACATTGTGTTACCGATGGATTTTCTTAATATTTTACCCAAACGCCAACGCCGCGAACGGGCAATGCACTTGTTGGAATTGGTTGATTTAACAGACGCAGCCCAACGCTTACCCAGTGAAGTGTCGGGTGGTCAACAGCAACGTGCTGCCATTGCACGAGCCTTAGCTAACGATCCTGCCTTAATTGTGGCTGATGAACCCACAGGTAATTTAGATGCCCATACCGCAGATGCCGTCTTTCACTTATTTAGTCACTTGCAAAGTCAGGGTAAAACGCTGGTGATGGTTACCCATAACGAGTCTTTAGCCGCTGCTGCGCCACGCAAAATTACCGTCTCCGCAGGGCGTATCGCCTCAGATACTCAAGTACAAATGGAGTAATAGTGATGTTGTGGCAAAAAACTCGCACCGATTTTTGGCGTTATCGCTCCCGTTTTTTATTAGCTATGCTCAGTGTGATGGTGGGTATTTTTTGTGTAGGTAGCTTATTTGGCATGGTGGATTTATTGCTTAGTCAGATGGATGCCGCGCACAAACACTCGCGACCATCGCATATTAATCTTATGCTTAGACATGATGCTGATCTGGCATTATTACCAGAACTCACCAAACAATTTGCCCCTACCCGCCTCGATACCTTAACCACAATCAGCATTCGCTACAAATTAAAGGCTGAGGATCCTGAATGGTTATCGGCGTTATTGATGTTTCGTCCGCCTACTGCTTTGCAACAGCTTGATATTTCCACGCTCTCGGCGGGTGTTTGGCCACACGATGACATGCTTGCCATTGAACAATTATCCGCCACGGCTAGCCAGCTTAGCTTAGGGGATCATGTTATTATACAAACGGCTACAGCAACCCTTAACTTACCCATTAACGGTCTTATTCGTCAGCCTTTTGTTAAACCACCTAATTTAGGAGGGCCTATTCAATTCTTTGCGGCACCTGAATTTGCACGCCACTTTGCAGTGCCTGCTCATAGTTTTCGACAACTATTACTGCAACTACCGGAGCCGTATAACGCAGAAATAACACGTCAACAAGCAAGTCATTTAAGGCAGTTTTTTGCCGACCACCAGCTCCCTGTTAATGCAACGATTTTGCAAGACCCCGAACATCACTGGGGCCGCCCTTTGTTAGCAGGAATTAACGGTGTCTTAGAAATCATGGCTTTAGCAGCCTTAGGCTTAGCAAGTGTACAAATTTTAATCACCTTATCTGCGCATATTACTCAGCAAAGCTCGCAAATTGGCGTCATGAAAGCCTTAGGTGCCAGTGGCTTTATTTTACTCAAAAGTTATTTACTGGAAGCCTTGTTACTGGGTGTGACGGCGCTTATTTTTGCCCTTCCCTTGGCAGTTATGGCGGCTTATTTGAGTTCGTGTAAATTATTAGGCTTATTTAATATTGCTTGCCTTGACTTTGTTTTTTCGCCACGTGCTTTATTACTGATGGTGTTGGGTGGATTGGGCATGACCCTGCTTGGTGCATTGCAACCAATCATAGCAGGCGCGTCACTTTCACCACGCTTGGCAATGACCGGCTATGGTGTGTATTCTGATTTTGGTCGTTCCTGCGTTGATCGTTACCTTGAAAGAGCCGCTGCATACTGTTTGTCCACCCTGAATGCTGCGGCCTTAGGAAATTTATTCCGTCGAAAAGGACAGTTATTATTTACTCAAAGCATGTTAATTATTGCTGGAATTGTCTTCATGGTGTTAATGAGCTTAATCGCATCACTGCAACTTACCTTAGATAAGGAATCGGCACGCAACCACTTTACTGTCCGTTTAGGCTTAAGCCAAGACAGTGCTGACGCAGACGTTATGCGTGCCGCCCTCTCGCTTCCTAATTCCATGCTCATCGAATTATGGCAGCGTTTTCCTGGTGAACTTAGCCATAATACGCAGGCTATTAAACAACACGGCAGCTTAGGCATACAGCTTTATGGCATCCCTGAAGACAATGCCTTGTATCAACCACAACTGAACGCAGGACGTTGGTTAATACCTTCAGATCACGATAAAAAAGTCGTGGTAATCAGTGCCGCTACCGCCAAGCTAAATGGTTTATCAATTGGAGAGTCACTCACTATTCAGTCTGGGAAAAATTCACAAGACTTTGAAATAATAGGCATATATCGCTGGATTACCAGCAGCCAATTTACTATCGAGCCTGTTTATGTGCCCTTAGCAACGGCGCGTGACTTAACTCACAGCAAGGCATTAACTTCAGTCGCGTTGCTTGGCGCGTTAGTCAGTACACCTGAACAAGAAATCACCTACCTTAACGCGCTAAAACAACGCATTACTGCGGCGCATATTGCTGTTGATAATTTCAGTACCACCTCAAAATTAGCTGAACGCAAGTATGCTCAGCAACAATTTAAACCTGTTTTATCAACTTTACTAGGGTTAGCGGTCATGATCTGCGTTGTGAGTGGCATCGGCTTATCGGGCACCTTATCAATTAATGTCTTACAACGCACTAAAGAAATAGGCATTCTCAGCGCGTTGGGCGCTTCTGAACACACTATTTTTCGTTTGTTTTTAATGGAGGGTTGTTGGCATGGATTCATCGCTTGGATGCTTAGCGTCCCCTTAGCCTATGGCATAGCAAAACCCATTGCCGTGCAATTGGGTGAAACGATGTTAGGTATGCAGCTGGATTTTTCTTTTGATAGCTATGCCGTGGTGTATTGGCTTGGCCTTGTTAGCATCATTACGTTAACAGCGTCATATTTTCCTGCACGCAAAGCCACGCAATGCACGGTTCAGAACTGTTTAATTAACTGATGGTAGTTTGAAAACGATGGTTGACGACGCGTCCGTGCGTGGGATTAATGTGGCGCTGAAGATGCTGACGCGGCCTAGTTCAGTTAGCACGCGCCACGCAATGTCAGTAGCAGAGATAAGTTAATACACATCTCTTACATAGCGTTTCTCTTTTTTCAATTGATTGACATAATCAAGCGCTTGGTGTTCTGTCAACTTGCCATGCGTGGCAACCAGTTGATGCAAGGCCTTATCAACATCTTTAGCCATACGATAGGCATCACCACAAACAAAGAAATACCCCCCTTCCTCAATCCAAGCAAATAATTCCGCACCGTGTTCGAGCATTTTATCTTGCACATAAATCTTGTCTTCTTGATCTCTGGAAAAAGCAAGATCCAAACGCGTTAATAAACCCTGAACTTTAAATGCGTTTAATTCATCTTGATAGATAAAATCAGTGTCGGCATTGCGATCACCAAAAAATAACCAGTTTTTTCCTGTGGCGTGGCGTGCATGACGTTCTTGTAAAAAAGCACGAAAAGGTGCAACCCCCGTTCCAGGCCCTACCATAATCATTGGCACGGTGTTGTCTTCGGGAACGCGAAACACTTTATTAGGTAAAAAGAAGCATTTTACCTGAGTGCTATCCGTCACTAAATCGGCTAAAAAAGTTGAACACACACCTTTATGATCGCGTCCACCGCTGTGATAACGCACACTCGCGACGGTTAAATGCACCGTGTCAGGGGTAACTTTGCTGCTGGAGGAAATTGAATACGCACGATGCTGTAAAGGTTTTAATAGCCCTAAAAATTCCGCCGCCGAAAATTCACAAATAGGATAGGTTCGTAATAAATCTAAGGTATCGCGTCCCCATAAAAAGTCACTTAAAGCTTGTTTGTCGGCCTCATTAACTAAGCCATTTAAACGTTGATCTCCTGAACGCTTGGCAAGTTCTTCAATAAATTCTTTGCTGGGCGTTTTAATTTCATAATGCGTTGATAAGGCATCACGCAACGACATTAACTCACCATTAACAGGTTCATCTTCATCGCCTTGACATGCCAGGGCGGCAATAATAGCTGTCACTAACTCAGGACAATTGGTGGGAATGACACACAAGGCATCACCGGCTTCATAATGTAATCCTGAACCTGCGATGGAAATTTCGTAATGACGTGTTTCTTTTGAGGAATGAGGAGCAGTTAATAAGCGATTAACCTCTAATACTGCTGGAAAAGGATGTTTACGATGGTATTGCGGTTTTTCTTCCGCCGTATCTGCCATATCAAACACTGCTGCCGTTTGCTGAGTTCCTGAAACATGTGGAACGACCAGTGCTAACCATGCTTGTGCGGGTTCTTCATAATCAACATCACAATCAACTCTATCAAATAGCCGTAACGCCCCTAACTCAGCAAGTTTGTTATCCCAATTTTTGCCAGCTTCACAGAATAAATCATACGAGGTATCGCCTAAGGCTAACACCGCGTAGTGCATAGTGTGCCAACTAGCATCCCTAAGTTTAGCCACCTCGTCCCAAAGCATTTGAGCACTGTCGGGCATTTCACCTTCGCCATAGGTGCTAGTAATTAGCAATACTGTTTCCATCATGGACAGTTGGTCAGCCGTTATTTCATCCAGACTGCGCACCAGTGGTTTTAAACCATGCGCCTTTACCGCAGTAGCCGCATCATTGGCGACCGATTCTGCATTGCCCGTTTGACTGCCATAAAGAATATTGACTACACGCGCCTCAGTCTGGACTACCGCATTGGCACTTTGAAGAAGTTGTGAATGCATTCCGGCAAAAAAGCCGCTTATCCATGCACGTTGACTTGCACTGTAAGGTGCATCGGATGAAATTGTTGGTATTTTCATTGCTGTCACTGAGTTTAATTGAGTTCCTCTTATTAACAAGTAAACAGCGTTAACAAGAGGAATTAAAGGCTTAAAAAATAAATTAATGGGCGGTTTCAGTCATCATTTGCTGCATAATCTCTAAACCAACTAGGCTGGCTAAATACTGCTCAGGACTAGGTAACGTTGCTAAGACAGCACGATTAAGTTGAGCTTGTTCAATAATCCACGCGGTAGACCCTAAAGAATAAATACTTTGCACTGAACGATTAATTAACGCCATTTTATAATCATGTAAACGTTTATTTGCTAATAAACAAGCTAATTGCTCATCACTGTAATGACTATATGCATCACGCGTTAATTTCACCAAGGCCTCTTGTAGTTTACGAGGTCGCTGGGTAATAATTTTTCGAGCGGCCTGTTCACTATGCTGCGCTGTGCGTTGTGTGTCCGGCAGATGTTTTAAACTTTCCTGTGCCACGTGTTGCGCTTTTAGTAACACCGCGTAACTATTGATTAATTGCTGCGTTAAGCACTTCGCATCTAATGCTTCTTGAGGCGTGATGCCACCAAATAAAACATCCTGTGTTTGGTAAGCTTGCTTAACTAAATCAATCTGCTGCCTTGCTAATTCGTGCGCCAACTCTTCAATCATACTTTTACGATCAATACTTTGCTGCAAATAGTTGGCCGTTTGCGTTTTAAATAACCATAACGGTAAAGCAACTTTAAAGTGTTGACGTTCGTGCGGCCAGTTTTCAAGCAATTTTTTTGCCTTGCTAGAATTAGCCTTCTCAGCATGTTCTGACAACATGGCTAAAATAAATTGTTCGTGCGCCTGGGTCGTTTCCGTTTCTTCCGTTAAGCAATGCAGTACCACAGATGATTTATCGTACAAACAGGCTAAACGATTATCAGGGTCATACTGGTAAGCGTTGCCTCCTGACATGCCGTTACAAAAGCCTTTACCAAAACCACCAATATTAAGTACCACGCCGTTGGTCATGTATTCGCAGGCAAAATCACCCACGCCTTCAACCACCGCCATCGCACCAGAGTTTCTTACCGCAAAACGATCGCCGGCCTCGCCATTGATAAACGCTTTTCCGCCCGTCGCACCAAACAAGGCAAAATTACCAATAAGCACATTATTACCGGGCGTTTTCACACCACCACCGGGCGATTCAACAATAATCACCCCCCCGCAGGCTGATTTACCCACGCCATCGTTACAGGTACCTAAATGCTCCATCCGCATACCATCATTAATAAACGCTGCGTAGCTTTGTCCCGCTGAACCGTGAGTACGAATAACCACGCTGTCAGGTGCAAAATAACGACGCCCCGTCGAATGAGTATAAATAGTCGTGCTTTGGGCATACTGCGCGTCGGTAAGCTCATAATTCAATAACCGCTCAATATCTATGGCAAACTGCCCGCCCACGGTTTTATTGCAATTATTTAATTTAAATTCTGCACCTTCAATGATTAATTGCTGACACTTGCCATCAATTAAGCCCTCTTTAACCCGTGCCAAAATAGCCTCATCTTTAGTAAAACTGGCTTCCAAATAGATGGGCTTAGACACAACAACCACATCCACTTGGTGCAACATTTTACGCACATCAATCTGACCAATCATGCAAGGATGATCAATTAAATGCAGCAACTCAGTTTTACCACGAAGCTCACTTAAACTGCGATAACCAAGCTGCGCCAAAATTTCTCTCACTTCATGCGCTAAATTCATAAAGTATTGGGCAAGAACTCTCGCATCACCTTTAAACTCTTCATGTGATGTGGTTAATCCAGCTGGACATTTGATATTACAATTTTTGGCCATCACACAACGCAACATCATTAATGCTGTGGTGCCAAATTCAAACGAATCGGCACCCAAAATAGCTGACTTAACCACATCGGAGCCACTTTGATGGGCACCACTGCAACGTAATATCACTTTATTACGCAAGCCATTTAATGCTAAAGCCTGATGCACTTCGGCAATACCAATTTCTGGTGAACGCCCACTGTTTTTAAGACTGGTCACCGCAGCAGCGCCCGTGCCACCCGTGTTGCCTGCAACGTTAATCACGTCTGCACCTGCTTTTGCCACACCCACCGCAATCGTACCAATGCCTTCAGAAGATACTAATTTAACACCCACCTTAATCCTTGCTGCTTTTGCGTCATGAATTAATTGACCTAAATCTTCAATTGAGTAGGTATCATGATGTGGCGGTGGACTGACCAACTCAACCTGAGGTGTCCCGCCGCGTAACGAAGCAATTTCCACGGACACTTTAGCTGCCGGAAGCTGCCCACCCTCACCTGGTTTTGCACCTTGAGCGATTTTAATCTCAATTTCGCGGATCGTTGGATCAGCTAAATACCCCGCCCAGACGCCAAAACGTCCCGAAGCAAATTGTTTAATTTTACAGGAGCGTAAACTATTAAAACGACTAGAATGCTCGCCGCCTTCGCCTGAATTACTCAGCGCACCCACAATATTAGTGCCTAATGCTACGGCTTCGTGGGCTTCGGCTAATAAAGCACCATGACTCATTGCTCCAGACGCTAAGCTTTGGGTAATATCATGAGCTGCTTGAACCTCCGTTAAGGCAATCGGTTCACGCGCAGTGCGAATATTGGCTAAATAATGAGCAAATAGAGACTCACCGTCTGGCAAGGTAATAAATAAATACTCGGCACGAATAAAGTAAGTAAAGGTAACCTCGTGGAATCGTTTTTCAAAATGTGCGGTTAACGCCTGCAAACGAGCGTCACTTGAATGTTGCGTAAAGCTAATTTGATACTGATTTAAATCAATTGCCGCGACACGTAAGCCACAAATTAAATAATTTATATTGCCTTGCAACTGCTGCTTGCACAACAAGCGCTCAAACTCTGCACTGCTTTGAGCCGACCGAATATCCACAGGAAAATCTAAAATATCACGCAAGGCAGCTGGACGTGAGTCACGCTCACGGTATAGATTTTTGGTAAAACTACGGTATGCAGGCGTGATACCAAACTCATCAATTTGTTCATCCGTGCGTTGTTCGTAGCCTGAATCAACATAAGCGGTATCGCTTGCTACGGGCGCTGTTTCGGGCACATACATGATCGCTTCATCGGTCATGTTGATATATTCGCGTACGGCCGTGTTGCCATACGAATGCCCAGCGCCCTCTTGACGTTCTTTAAATAAACCTAAAAAAGGAATATCGTTTTCAGTCTCAACAGTAAGCGCTTTGTGATGCCATTCTGCTGCACTGGCAGCTATATCAGCAAATCTAGCCCCACCGACAGAAGAATGAATATTAGGAAAATACACCGTTAATTTTGGCTCGTCAGTATCGATATAATTAGACTCAAAAAACTCACCACCTATATAACTTTCTACCGTACATAAGCCAAATTTACCCATAGTTTTCATCAAAGATTTTTCAATGCCTTTTTGAAACTTATCTAATACGGCTTGCTGCTCTGCAACTGGATAATGCGTTATCACACGATGATGCACACTGATAGGGCAAATTGCCGACGCACCAAAACCCAATAAGGTAGCAATATCATGGGGACTCACTGCCTGCCCAGTTTCAGCAATAAGCGAGGAATTAAAACGCAAACCTTGTTTGACTAATTCTTGATTAGCCGCTGCAATCATTAATAATGCAGGAATAGCGGCATAGTGAGGACTAATTTGGCGATCACTTAAAATGATGATTCCGATATTATTGAGTGCTGCCTGTGCGACTTGCTCACTAAGTTGTGCGACCGCAGCGTGTAAAGCTACTTCGTTTTGTGCTGCATCGGTAAAATCTGGCTGAAACAACATGGCTAGGGTAAGCGTTTTAACGGCCGTTTGACGACGTATCTGTGCCATGTGCGTGCATTGCAAAATAGGCGTTTCAAGCATTAATTGTTTATTTTCATCATCAGAAAAATTTGGTTTTGCACCTAACGCCACACGCAATGTCATGCCATCGCTTTCACGAATCGAATCTAAAGGTGGATTGGTTACTTGGGCAAAACGCTGACTAAAATACCGCGACATGCCGCCTTCAGCTTTGGATAAGGCATTAGGTGCAAGCCCGTAGCCCATTGCCGACACTTTTTCCATGCCCGTCGCCAAGATGGGATCCAACAAAAATTTAAAGCTTTCTTGATTTAATGAATACGCAGTATGTTGTTGATCGATAGTGAATTCTGTAGAAGTATTAAGCATTTCTAGGGTTAAATCAGCTAAGCTTAATTTGGCCAAGTCCGCAAAATGCACACAGCGTTGCTGGAGTAAACGATGATACTCTTTTTCACTTGCTAAACGCTCTAACACCTGATGATTGTCATAGGTTTGACCTGTGCTGTGGTCGAAGTAGACCATCCCACCCGCTTCAATACGACCACGCCTAAGAATAGCGTTAGGTGGAAAATCAATCTGTCCTGCTTCTGACATGACCGCAAGATAATCAGCCGTTTCCACCAAGCGTAAAGGACGCAAGCCTAAGCGATCAAGACGCGCCCCCACACGAATACCATCAAAGAAAATCAAGGCGGCTGGCCCGTCGTTTTTTTCTTCATACAAGCTAAAATATTCCAACATTGCTCGGACTTTCGGCGATAAGGTGGTGTCATTTTCCCACGCAGGAGGCATCATTGCTAAAACCGCCGTCACAATATCCATATTGTCTTCGTTGATACGACGCGATAAAGTTTGATCTAAACGGCCTGAATCAGACTGCCCACAGGGAAAAATAATGTGTTTATTATTTTGCCTAGCAATCGCACTTTCACTTAAACGATTTTTTTTATCAGTATTTAATTCACCATTATGTGCCATATAACGAAACGGCTGCGCCATAATCGTTGCGGGCGCAGTATTGGTTGAAAAACGCGTATGAAAAAATAACGTGCTGATTTCATGATCGACATCATACAAATCCTTAAAATAAGGAATAACTTCAAATGAATTTAATCGACCTTTGTACACTTGCGTGCGTGAACTCATTGATAAAGGATAAAAACCTTCCAATTCAGCACGGGTAAAGCCTTCTACCTCTAGCGCTAACAAAACTTTTTGAAGGTATTTTTCAAACACCTCATGCGAAGCTGTTTGTAGTGACTCTGGCCGTCCAAAAATACATTGTTTTATTGGAAACTGTGCTTTTAAGGCCGCAGCATTTAACACTGAATTATCTACAGGAACACTGCGCCACATAATGATTGGCAACTGTGCCGCTTTAAAATGACGCTCAACTAACTCTTGAGCCGCAGAGTCGTAATGATCATGATCTTCAGGAAAAAAGAAATTTGCCACACCAAACTGACCTAATGCTAAGTCTGGTAAACCAGTTATTTTTTGAAAGAAGTTACGTGACAAATCCACATTCACACCCGCGCCATCACCAATACCTTCAGCACTCATGCCTCCACGATGCGGAATAGTGCATAATGCTTCATGCGATTTAATTAGTAAATCATGCGTTTGCAGACTGTGTTTGTGCGTGATAAAGCCCACACCACAACTGTCTTTTGAGTGTTCAACGTGATAAAGCATAAGATCTTCTTTACTTAATCGGGGATTTTGGTTCATTAATAAGGCCCGTTTTTCGTGTTAAGTCTTTACCTTGAATAGGTAAGGGTATATGGTCGTTTTTTGTTATAATGCAAGCTAAGTCAAGATAACGTATACATTAGAAAAAAACTAAATTTCAGATAATTTCGCCTAGTAAAACTAGACAATTGTAATATAGTAAGGCGTGTCTGTCACATCTGGCTCTGTTTTTTGAGTCATTCATTAAAAATTAGATTACTTGATAGTTGCTTAATATGAAAGAATTTTTTGATGTCATCGTTGTCGGTGGCGGCATGGTTGGCGCAACATTAGCCTGCGCACTTGGCGATAGTAATCTGTCCGTAGCCATTATTGAAAACACCCCACCGCCCCCCTTTAGCGCAGAACAAGCTCATGATTTGCGCGTTTCCGCACTCAGTATTGCCTCAAAAAACATTCTTGATCATCTTGGTGCATGGGACGGTATTATTCAGCGCCGCTATTGCCCCTTTCAAAGAATGCGCGTCTGGGAAACCACCGGTGACACTGAGTTTTGCAGTGCGGCTATCGCTCATCAGGAGCTTGGTTACATCGTAGAAAATCGTATTACTCAACTTGCGCTGCTTGATCGCCTTACTGCATTTAATAACATACAATTTTTATGCCCAGTTAGCATTCAAACAATTCATTACACACCTGGTGCGCATACCGAATTAATTCTCAGCGATGGCCGCGTACTTAGCACGCCCTTAATAATTGCCGCCGATGGTGGCCAATCTAAAATACGTCAAGCCGTTAGTTTGGGCGTAACCAGCTGGGATTATGAACAACATGCCATGGTCATTAATGTAGAAACTGGCTATGCACAACAGGATATTACTTGGCAACGTTTTGTGCCCAGCGGCCCCCAAGCCTTCTTACCCTTATCGGGTTGTCACGGTTCAATCGTGTGGTACAACTCCTTTGAAGAAATCCAACGTCTTAGCCGCCTGCCTTATGCCGACCTTAAAGATGAGTTAATTGCTGCTTTTCCTGTTTGTCTTGGTCAAATTAACCAAGTGTTAGGCACCGCAAGTTTTCCCTTAAAACGCCAACATGCCCAACATTATATTAAACCAGGCGTAGCCTTAATTGGTGATGCGGCACACACCATAAACCCGTTGGCAGGACAAGGCGTTAACATCGGCTTACTCGACGCTGCAGCACTTGCCGAAGTCATCCTCGAAGCTCATGCTAACGGCTTAAATATTGCGGATGTTAAGGTATTAAAACGCTACGAAACCATGCGCCGCTCCGAGAATTTAAAAATCATGACCGTCATGGATGCATTTTATCTCGCCTTTAGTAACAACATCTTACCGTTAAAAATTGTGCGCAATTTAGGCTTAAGCATGGCCGAACGCCTGCTGCCCATAAAAAATCTAGTTATGCGCGCAGCAATGGGCTTAGAGGGACCATTGCCTAAATTGGCAATGCCTAAAAAAGACCTTACCAACTAGCGCCAGTAAATGGTGTGCAGCACGTTAAATAAGTACGCTGCGCGACTCACGTCACGCACGCCTTGCTTGACCTAACACACCAATCAAACAGCGGCTTTTGCAAGCTTAGGTGCGAATATATTCGCCCCCTTAGCCACGCATCATTGCGAATATATTCACTCCTACCGCTAGATAAACTTTTATGAACATGTCATATAAAATCATTGCGTTATTTAGTGGCGTGACCATACTGGTTGCATTAGTAGTCACCGGATCATTCTGGATATTTAAACAAACTGAGGCAGAGGCTCAGGCACGTCAGCATACGGCATTGGTTTTAAATCACGCCAATGCCTTACTGTCTTCGTTAAAAGATACAGAAACTGCTCAACGCAGCTATTTGCTAACAGATAACAACGCTTTTTTGGAACCTTATACGAGCGTAATGAATGACATCGACGGCCAGTTAAAAAGCTTACGTCAACTGACATTGAATAGCGCAACACAGCAATATGTAGCCTCCATCGAACCATTGATCGTTGCCAAATTAGCAAAAATGGCACATGTGCTTAGCTTACACCGTACTCATAACAAAGCGGCCGCACTGGCACTAATCAGTGCTGGGCAAGACAAGCAGCTGATGGCTTCTATTCGTGCCGAAATAAACAACTATATTCAAATAGAGGAACATGAACTGACGCAGCATGAAGCTAACTTTCAATTAAATATGCGTCATCTGTTTATTCTTATTGTGATTGCCAGTGCTTTAATACTGCTTTTTTTACTGTTGTTTGCTTATTTAATCAAGTATCTGAAAACTCAGCAGCAGCTCAATAATGTGGCACACCTTGAAACCCAGCATTTATTGGGGATTCAAGAGGAGCTAAATCAACAACTCCAGCAAGTCAACGTCACCTTACAGGCAAGTGAAGAAAAGCTTGCGGTTACGCTTAACTCTATTGGCGATGCCGTAATAGCCACCGATGCGCAAGGTCAAGTCATGTTGTTAAATCCACTGGCTGAACAGCTCACCGGTTGGCCACAGGCTGAGGCTTATGGTCACGCAGTTGACGACATTTTTAACATTATCAATAAGGAAACTCGTCAGCACGCCATCATTCCAGTGAAAAAAACGCTGGAGCATGGTTCGATACAAGGCTTAGCCAATCACACGGTACTGATTGCTCGTGACGGTAGTGAATGTGCTATTGCCAACAGCTGTGCGCCCATTAAAAACCACGAGGGACACGTGATGGGTGCCGTGTTGGTGTTCCGCGATGTCACCATAGAATACGCTGCGCAACAAACCTTGAGCGATAAGACCGCGCTGATTCAATCCATACTTAATACCGTCGTAGACGGCATTATCACCTTTCATGCCCACACTAAAATTATCGAAACTGTTAATCCTGCTGCTGAACGGATATTTGCTTATCCTGCCACGGAACTGATTGGACAAACCTTTAATCTACTGCTACCAGAGCTTGATAATGACTACGCCAACGCTGAAGATTCTTTAGAATTTTACCGTGCTAGTGATAAAACACACACCATTAACCTTGGGCGCGAGGTGGTGGGTCGACGTAAAGACGGCAGTATTTTTCCAATGGAAATGGCGATAAGCCAGATGTGGTTAGGGGGTCAACGTCACTTTACTGGTATTTTGCGTGATGTCACGGCTCGTAAGCAGACAGAAGACATGCTGCTTAAAACTGGTGCGCTACAAAGTGCCATTTTCAATAGTGCTAACTTCTCCAGCATTGCCACCGACGCCAAAGGCGTTATTCAGATTTTTAACGTGGGTGCTGAACGCATGTTGGGCTATGCCGCCGCAGACGTGATGAACAAAATCACCCCCGCCGACATTTCTGATCCGCAAGAAGTGATCGTGCGTGCAAAAACGCTCAGCATCGAACTTGATACCACCATTACCCCAGGCTTCGAGGCCTTGGTATTTAAAGCCTCACGCGGCATTGAAGATATTTATGAATTAACCTACATCCGTAAAGATGGCAGTCGCTTTCCAGCGGTAGTGTCCGTCACCGCATTGCGTGATGCGCAAGATACTATTATT
>QYQN01000033.1 GCA_007280895.1 Methylococcaceae bacterium | reverse complement strand
ATATAATGTGGGAGAGGCTTTAGCCTCGAATTCGAGGCTAAAGCCTCTCCCACATAAATACTTTCACAGTCTCGTTAGCCTACGCCTTGTAACTCTCCACTTACTCGCCACTCAACGCATGCCTTGTCCTCCTCTTCACCACAGCTTAGATCCAACAGATTGGCAAGCCCTTAGGCTTCAAGGGCATAAGATGCTTGATGATATGTTTGAGTATCTTGAAGCCGCCCATGAACAACCTGTTTGGCAGGCTATGCCCGAGGCTATTTACCAATCGTTTCAACAGCCTTTAAACGACCAAGCAACACCTCTTGCTGAAGTCCATGAAGTGTTTATGAATACGATTTTACCTTACAGCGTTGGCAACACTCGCTCAGGGTTTATGGGCTGGGTACATGGGGGTGGCACGGCGGTTGGGATGTTGGCAGAGATGTTAGCTGCGGGTGTCAACGCCAATCTTGGCGGCCGTTCTCAGGCACCTATTGAAGTTGAGCGGCAATTGTCTCGCTGGGTTAGTCAACAATTTAAATTTCCAGATACGGCGCATGGCTTACTGGTAAGTGGCACCTCAATGGCTAATTTTATCAGTGTCTTAATCGCCCGCACAGTTTACTTAGGTGAAGCTGTTCGCACTGCCGGCATTGCTGCCAGCACCACACGCTTAGTCGCTTACACCTCCAGCAGTGCTCATCTCAGCATTGGCAAAGCCATGGATATGGCGGGTTTAGGTAGCCATTGCTTACGTAGCATTCCCGTCACGGCCAATTATCAGCTTGATGTCGTCGCCCTAGAGAATGCAATTAAGCAAGATAAACTGGCTGGCTTACGCCCTTTTTTCATTGCCGCAACCGTGGGCACCGTGGATGTTGGCGCAATTGATCCGCTTGCAGACTTAGCTGTATTAGCACAACGAGAGCAGTTGTGGTTTCATGTTGATGGTGCGTTTGGTGCTCTGGCAATATTATCGGACAGCTTAGCGCCGCAATTACAAGGCATTGAACACGCCGATTCACTGGCGTTTGATTTTCATAAATGGGGACAAGTTCCCTATTCTGCTGGCTTTGTTTTGGTTAAACACCATGCCCAACAATTAGCAACATTTGCCTCATCAGCTGCATATTTACAGCGCTCCACGTCAGGAATGGCAGGCGGCTCACCTTGGCCCTGCGATGAAGGGCCGGAATTATCACGAAGCTTTATGGCCTTAAAGGTCTGGTTTACACTTAAGGTCTATGGTCGCACGCGTTTGGGCAATATCATTGCCCACAGCTGCACCCTGGCAGAGTACTTAAAACAGTTAATTGAACACACCCCAGAACTTGAATTAATGGCACCTGTGACCTTAAATATTGTCTGCTATCGCTATCGCTGCGCATCCGAATTGGAAGCAAATAGAGTCAATCAATTATTAGTTAATGCACTACAAAACTCTGGTATCAGTGCGCCCTCTAGTACGTATTTACAAGGAAAATTTGCTATCCGTGCCGCACTTGTTAATCATCGTACCCAACACCGTGATATTGATAATTTACTGCAAACGACTCTCGCGTTAGCAAAACACATTACATAATCGTACTGTTCTAGGCTTATTTACTTTGGAGTTTTCATGACGACTGTTGCACAAGAAAGTCCTAACCCAGCCGTATTTTTAGGCTTAGCAAAACTCATGCGTCAGGTATTTGCGAACATTGATCTTACGCCCCTAGGCAATGATTTAATTAAGCAAGCCACCACGCATCCCAGTGCTAATGTCTTAATGGATTTAGCCCTTGTTTTACAATTACGTGGGCAACGCGAAGTTGCCCTGAGCGTACAAGCAGATGCCTTATCCTTGCAACAAATTTACACGCCTGCCAGCACCGCCACTCAGCACCGTTTACGCGTGTTAGCCCTGTTAAGTCACGGGGACTTAATGGCGAATACACCGATTGAATTTTTACTGGAAGACAGCGACATTGCACTCAGCTTAGTGTATATCACGCCAACGTTACCCTTGCCCGCCGTATTACCAGAACACGATGTGGTGTTTGTGGCCATGGCACAATCTGATGACAATATGCTGTTACTCGCCGCGTTAGACAATACGCTCGCGCACTGGCCAAAACCTGTTATTAACGCACCAGACTTGATTGCCCGCTTAAGCAGAAATGACAGCTGTAACGTAGTGGGCGATATTGCTGGTGTGCTTATGCCGCTCACCTTACGCATCAATAGACAACAGCTACAGCAAGGCCTTCAACAGTTTCCTGATCTCACTTACCCAATCATCATTCGCCCTGTTGATTCTCACGCTGGTCACGATTTAGAGAAAATTGATTCTGAAAATATGCTGTTGGCATATTTACAAAATAAGGTAACTAAACAATTTTATTTGGCAAATTTTATCAACTATCAAAGTGAGGATGGTTTTTTTAGAAAATACCGCGTGCTATTGATTGCAGGGAAGGTATATCTCTGCCACGTAGGTATTTCCACGCATTGGATGATTCATTATCTCAATGCTGGCATGACCGAAAGCCAAGCAAAACGTGATGAAGAAGCCAAGCTGATGGCACACTTTGAAGCACTGTTTGTCAGCAAACATCAGGCTGCCTTACAAACAATTTACAACCGCGTAGGCTTAGCTTATGTAGGGCTAGATTGTGGTGTAACCCCCGATGGACAATTAGTTATTTTTGAAATTGATAGCTGCATGATGGTTCATGCCTTAGATCCAGTTGATTTATTTCCCTATAAACCCCCACACATGCAAAAAATATTTACCGCGTTTCAAGAGTTATTAATCAACGCGACAACCGCACATTACTAAGCGTATGCACAGCGCCCCGTTAACGCTCCTGCCCAGTACCGTTGAGTTATTAACCTCGGGCGGTGATGCACGAATTGAACTGAACAGCGCAGGTTACAATGCCTATGGCTGCCAAGCCACACCCGATTCACAACTTATCTCATTTAGCTCCTCAACGGCGACGGTTATTTCAATCACGGGCTTTGACTGTGCGCAACGTTTTCAGCACAGCGTACAAGAAGCCTTACAACACAACTCAGCAGCTCAGGTCTTTGCAGAAACTCGCGCGAACATTAGCGCTCAGTTAGCACACTTATGTGGCGTAACTAAACAGACTCGACTTATCTTGTCGCCTTCAGGTACTGATGTCCACGGCCTTGTTGCTCAGCACTTAGTACGGACACACCACACCCGCCTGCGTATTATCATGATTGACAGCAACGAAACAGGACGCGGCGTAGCTATCGCTTTACAGCACACGCAGGGATCGTCTGCGCCCGAACTGCTCTCTTTACCGCTACGCGATAACATGGGCGAGTTACTGAATGATGATTTTCTTAACGCCATGTTAGACACTTGGGTAAGGCAAGCGGTCGCAATCCAGCAACCCGTGTTAGTGGTCTTAATCGATCAATCCAAAACAGGACTGCTCGCGCCTACTCTTCAGAATATTGTTGCGTTACATCAGCAGCATCAGGAACTTATGACCGTCTTGGTTGATGCCTGTCAATTTCGTCTAGCGCCCGTAACCTTACGTGCATATTTAGCGCAAGGTTTTTTGGTGGCGATTACTGGCTCAAAATTTTTAACTGGTCCCTCTTTTTCAGCCGCGCTACTCGTCAATAATGACCCGCAGCTACTCGCTAGCACACACACGCACACACATGCCCAGCTTAATTTTGGTTTATTGCTACGCTGGCAGGTTGCCTTACACGAATTCAACGCTTTTCAAGCCTTAAGCAATGCAGCAATCAGCAGCTTTATTACTGCTTTTGCAATACGCATTCGCCAGCGTTTACACACCGATTCTGTCTTTACAGAACTACCCAACCAAGCTCTGGAGAGACACTGTTTAGTGCCTGAACCTTGCTGGGATCAGTTGCCGACTATTTTTTCTTTTGTCGTCAACCATTCAGCACCGCCCCACCCGCCACTATCTGCCGATGAAACACATTGGCTGTATCAGCAATTACCTCATGATAATGACCTATCAACTGAACTTACGCAGCGATTGCCACGCTGCCAACTGGGGCAGCCAGTATTCATTGGTCAGCAACAGGGGATAACACTCAGTGCCTTACGAATAAGTATCAGTGCGCGGCTTATTGTTACCGCCGCACAGTCACCTCAACATGCCCAGCACATTATTAACGATGCCTTGCTGGTGCTAGATAAAGTTGCATATTTAAGCCACAGGCTTGCCTCTGTTCCTCAATCTCGGAGTTAATTGGATGAACGCGTATCACGTCAGCGAACTTATTATTTACCCAGTCAAATCGCTTGCTGGAATTTCTGTTAAGCATTGGCAAGTCACACCGACGGGTCTTTACATGGATCGAAAATGGATGCTGATTGATGACGCTGGGCACTTTATGAGTCAACGCCGCTTACCTGCAATGGCGTTAATTAACACAGCCATAAACGATAATTGCTTAGTGCTTTCAGCCTCGGGCATGGCCGAATTAACCCTGCCCTTGTCCCTCACTGAAGGGACGAGACTAAGCACAACCGTTTGGCATGATCAGTGTGAAGCGCTTCATTTCTCAAGCGCAGCTGATGAATGGTTGAGCTCCGTGTTACAGCACCCTTGTCGCTTGGTCTATCATCCTGACAACAGTCATCGTGCGGTTGATCCACGCTACAGCCACGCCACCGATCAAACTGCCTTCTCTGATGGCTTCCCTTTTCTGATTGTCAGTGAAAATTCCTTACATGCGTTAAATCATGGCTTAACAGACCCAGTGTCTATGCGTCGTTTCAGACCTAACATTGTCATCTCAGGTTGCCCCGCGTATGCCGAAGACAGTTGGCGTGAAATCAGCATCGGTGCCATCGACTTTAGATTGCCTAAACCCTGCTCACGCTGCTCCGTCCCAGCGATTGACCCTGACACTGCGCAGCTTACAAAAGAACCTTTAGCCACGTTAAATCGCCTAAGAAAATGGCAAAATAAACTTTATTTTGGTCAAAATGCCTTACATAACCAAGTGGGTATGTTACACAGAGGTGATGCAGTTATTGTCAACGCCACGGGTGCCATGCAACCACCGCTGTAACACCTTGCCCCCAGTCAAACGTTAGCTTTATAGTACCGTCTTCAGTTGGTAACTGAGGCGCTTGCTCTACCACGCAGCATGAATTCGCACCTACACCCTACAGTTGCATAAGTGTTTTCGTACTCGTTTCTAGGCGAAACGTGTCAATCTCTGTTAATAAACCTAAGCTGGATTGAAATAAAGGAGGTAACTATGAAATGTATTATTGCGATTGAAGCCTGCCCAGAAATCACCGCTTTAGGTTTCATAGTGTCCGATTTATCTGGCTGTTTTTCTGCGGTTGATACCTTGGATAACGCCATCGACAATGCGAGCGAAGCCATTGATCTTTGGTATGAAAGGTGATTAAGCCCTGATCGGCTTGGTTGATCTCGGCACTTAAGGATCAAAACCTCACACTCAAATCACACCACGCCACATGGTTTATCAGTGTTAAGCGGTGGTCGAGAAATGATTATCGTCCGTCGTTTGATTTGGAGTGCTATATGCTTGCAGTAATTGCATCATCCTTTTCATGAACTGTGCCTCAGCACTGCCAGATAATTGTGCAGAATCCTCACTTCCCATTGCTTCAACGCTTGCTACTGTGCCGTCACTCTTCTCAGCGCTTAACTGAGCTGTTTGGCTAGCTGATGAGTGTAACGACGAGCTATTGCCTGCCGAATTTGCAGTAGAATCTGGTTCTGCTCTCGCCAGTGCAATGCTGTGTGCAATGTCATAGGCTAAGCTCTCCGCCGTACTGACGGTGCCATCTCCATTAGTATCTGCTGGATCATTGCTTTGCTTGGTGCTGCTACTCGCCGCTGCATTTACCGACCCGCCTCCGTTTGGCGGCGGTGGTGGCTTTGCGTCCCCTTGCAAGCGCATTCTTGGTGATTGTCCATCCAGCTCGGCAGCTATTTTCTGCACCGCCGCCAACATCTCCTCTTTGGTCAGCTTGCCATTTCCATTACTATCCATTTTAGTAAACAGTGCATCCGCTTCTGTTTTACTGGTGCTGGCGTTAGCCGGCAGGGTGTTGAGAGCCTTCTCTATGTCACGTTGTTCAATATAGCCTTTCCCTGTCGTATCCAATTTGGTAAATAATTCATTGGCTATTTTCGATGGATCAGGACGCTGCATGGTACTTAACATCATTGCTGAACTGCGGCTGTGTAGACTGCTGATGGTCATTGGTTTGTCCTCTCTTAATTATTAATAGCAAGCACCTGTTGGTGAGCAGACTGCCAAGATAGGCAACCTGCCCACACGAAACTTAAGGGATCACCAGAAACTGTCCCATTAAGCCTTCATCTTCATGATTAGCCATGTGACAATGGTACATAAATGGATATTGAGTGCTGGCATAGTCAGCAAATTTGGCGACAAAACTTACTTTTTCGTTAGGGCGTATAAAAAAAGTATCTTTCCAGCCTTTTTCATAGTCAGGTATTGGACCACTGCTGCGAGACACAATGGAAAATTGCACATCATGAATATGAAAGGAGTGCCCAAAGGTACGCCCATTACTAATTGTCCATTTTTCTGTTCTATTAAGCTTCACCTGATGGTTGATAGTATCCATATCATACGCAGCATTATTAAAAGTAAACGGTGTGCCCGGTCCAAAATCAGTAATGGCAAGTGTGCGGGTATTTGTTGCATCGGTCGCTTTTAAATAGGTCGTATTAACTAACTTGGTCGGCAATTTTTTTATTGCTGGCACGCTAACTTTGCCCACGGTTATATGTAATACATTAAAGGTTTTATTGTTTAACAGACTTCCAAAGGTGCCAGCTTGGGCGGCTTCTCCACCTGGAAAACCAAACGTTTGCCCCCCATTAAAGGCTTGTAAATCAAGCGTATTACCTACTTTATCAGCAGTAAGATTAAGCAATACTTCATAGCGCTCTCCAGGCAACATGAGTAAACGTTTAACTGCAACAGGCTTCGTTACTAAACCGCCATCAGTGGCGATTACATAAAAATTACGATTATCCTTAAACCCTAAATTATAAGCACGCTCCACTTCGGTATTCAGCAAACGTAAACGAATAACTTGCGCGGGTAGCGTCACTTCTGCATTGATTACCCCATTGGTGAGCATATAGTCACCATAAATAGTTTTGGTGTTAATCGCATTATCACTACCAAAACTGCGACTGGTCATCACGACAGGAATATCATCGACACCGTAGGTTCTAGGTAACGCCAACTTAGCTTCGTCAGTATCTTTTATGATGATTAAACCTGCCGCGCCCTGATTAAGTTGCGTCATGGTATTTTCGTGCATATGTGGATGATACCAGTACGTTGCAGCGTGATTCGTAACTTTAAATGAAGGCGACCATGTTGCGCCTGGTTCGATTAATTGCATGGGTCCACCATCCATCTCGGCCGGAAGATGCATGCCATGCCAATGGGTAGTCGTCGTTTCGGATAACCGATTGCTAACATGCAGGGTAACTGTTTGACCTTTGTTCATTAGCAGCGTTGGCCCCAAAAACTCATTGCAATTATAGGCAATGGTTTGAGTTGCTTTACCTGGTAAAAAATTTTTTGCGGACGACATTAGGCTTAAATCGAAGGTGGTACCGGTAAGGAGTGGCGGAATCCATAAATTAGTATTTTGGGTACTTGTTTCAATACAGCTTGCATGAACTGAAAAGATAGGCGACACCGCTGCCAGCAGTAACGATATAACAAGGGTAATTTTATTTTTGTGCATTTGAAATCCTCTAAAATATAAAAATATAAGCCTTAAATGAATGAATTTGAAAACCGTGTTTTAACAAACACTCGTGAGTACAACAAATCATCAATACGTCGAACAATTTTTATAAGCTATTAACTGTAAAAAATTTCACGCTTTACGCTAAAATATTTATTTCATAAATATCAATAATTTATAAAATTATTATAGACGGTGATTTAATAAAAACTGCCCGAAGTAATAAAACAGTGGCACCTTATAAGCTAGGGATTAAACCACACTAGCCAATAACCAAAATATAATGAACAAAACACGGCAAATTTAATGCTAAACAACGTGTTAAAAATTAACATCCGCCTATTTTCATCCAAAAAATAGTCACTGCACT
>QYQN01000158.1 GCA_007280895.1 Methylococcaceae bacterium | reverse complement strand
CAATCCAAAGGATATAAAGTACGGTGAGTTATTTATCTACTAAAACCTCCCCTACCCTGATGTTTAAAAGAAGAGTTGGAATCAAACGATCACTAACGGTGTAGGCAATTCATAACAGCTTTTTTTATTATGTTTTACAAGGAATCACAGAATGCAATCTGCAAAATTATTGCACGTGCCGCAGGGAGATTTTCAGTTAACGCGGTTACCCAAACAAAAAAGTGATGTGCTACAAGCTTTTGATGCTGCAGATGAATATATATTAACTGAGCTTGCCGAAAAAACTCCGTTAACTCCACAATTGCGCGTGCTGATATTCAATGATAGTTTTGGAGCATTAGCGATTGCTTTACATAAGTTCACACCCACTGCCGTTTCAGATTCGTATTTATCCCAGCACGCCACGCGGTTAAATTTGCTAGCCAACGGGTTAACGTCTGATGATCTTGAGTTGCTTGACAGTTTAACGCCCTTGTCTGGGCATTATGATGTCGTGTTACTAAAAGTCCCCAAAAATTTAGCCTTACTAGAAGAACAGTTACTTCGATTACGTCAGCATATAAGCACCTCCTCAAACATTATTTTAAGTGGTATGGTGAAATTATTGCCTGCAACAGTTTGGAAATTGGTAGAAAAAATACTCGGAACAACCACAACATCCTTAGCGAAAAAAAAAGCACGACTGATTTTTGTTGCCTTTAATCCTCAGTTACCAGAACTTAATAATCCCTATCCTACGCGGTATACGCTTGAGAATACGGCCTATACCTTAGTCAATCATGCTAATGTATTTTCACGCGATCATTTAGATATAGGCACACGTTTTTTTCTGCAACATTTACCCAGTTCAGCCATGCCTTCTACAATTGTTGATTTAGGCTGTGGAAATGGCGTAGTAGGCTTAATTGCTGCCGCGCGTAATCCGCATGCGATTATTCATTTTGTTGATGAATCATTTATGGCAGTGGCTTCAGCACAGGAAAATTTTGAGACTGTTTGGC
Source organism: Methylococcaceae bacterium (assembly GCA_007280895.1). Lineage (GTDB taxonomy): Bacteria > Pseudomonadota > Gammaproteobacteria > Methylococcales > Methylomonadaceae > Methylovulum. The sequence goes on along the minus strand of QYQN01000158.1, from coordinate 6,807 downwards.
GTAAGGAACGCGCAAGCAACTTTTATGTGGGGGATGGGTTAGTTAGCTTTGCAGATGAGTCAGTTGATTTGGTGTTATGTAATCCACCTTTTCATCAACATAATATAATTGGCAGTTATATAGCAATAACGATGTTTGCAGAAGCAGCACGCGTTTTAACAACAACTGGGCAACTTTGGGTGATTGGTAATCGCCATTTAAATTATCAGCAAGTATTACCGCGCTGGTTTAGTCGGGTAGAAAGATTAGCAATGAATGATAAATTTGTAATTTTAAAAGCCTACCAGCGTTAAGGCCAGCTAAAAACACTAGGCATAAAAAAACCCAAAAGTAGTAATCTATTTTTGGGTCTTTTTAAACTATTAGTTTGGGGTTACGTTTTCAGCTTGTGGGCCTTTTTGGCCTTGAGTTACTTGCATAGTAACTTTTTGACCTTCACGTAGGGTTTTGCGGCCGGTGCCATTAATTGCACTGTGGTGGACAAAAACATCTTTACCACCTTCTTGTTCAATAAATCCGAATCCTTTTTCATCATTGAACCACTTAACGGTACCTACAACTTGATCTGACATATCACACTCTTAACTTGAAAATTAGCCATGAATTGGCTGTAAAATCCCAGTCTATTTAACAAAATAGCTGGCTTAAAATCGAACTGCAACGCATATTAGCACTAAAAATACATCTTGGGCAAAAACAATTTTGGTAGTTATTCGTATCCCCCTTTAAAAAAAGGGGATTGAGGAACATTTAGCGAATAAAATAACCGGCACCATTACACCAATTAAACCTTTCGGGTAATTTTTTTGTGCATCAACTTGCGCATTTCATCTAAGATAAATATTGAACTGGCAGCACCCGTGGCTAAACACCAATCATAAATAGTTAAATCAACGGTATGAAAAAGTGCTTGTGCAGGAGTCCAATGCACAACCAATATTTGTAATAAAATCACGACACTCATCGCCAGCCAAAGCATTTTATTGGCAAATAAATGCTTATTAAAGGCACTAATACGTTCATAGCGTGCATTGATCACATTAAACACTTGGAACAAAACAAAAGCAGTGAAGGCAAGTGTGGTGGCATGTATGACCGAGTGTGTGCGAAGATCAAGATAAAGTAAATAAAGGGTGCCGCAAGCCATGATGCACCCATAACTAAATAAATTACCCAAACGTTGCCAAGATAAAATAACTGTATCAGGCTCGCGTGGTGGTTCTTGCATAATATGTGGTCGCCCTGGATCAACACCAAGCGACATTGCTGGTGGCCCATCCATGATGATGTTAATCCACAGTAATTGAACTGCGGTAAAAGGCATAGGCAGATCAAGAAAAGGTGCGCTTGCAACAGTTAAAATAGCGCCAATATTGGTGGATAATTGGAAGCGAATAAATTTAATCATGTTTTCATAAATATTACGTCCTTCATGAACAGCATGAGTAATGGTTGCAAAATTATCATCCATTAAAATCATGGCGGCTGATTCTTTTGCAACATCAGTGCCTGTAATACCCATTGCAATACCAATATGTGCTAATTTTAATGCGGGCGCATCATTGACACCATCGCCGGTCATGGCAACAATATGACCATCAGCTTTTAACGCATTCACGATACGCCCTTTTTGTTCGGGTGCTGTGCGTGCAAAAACACCAATACTATTGATACACGCCGCAAGGGTAACATCATCCATTTCAGTCAGCTCCTGCCCCGTCAATACATCGCCTGTTAAGCCCAATTCATGCGCAATCGCAACAGCGGTATTGGCTTGATCGCCCGTGATCATTTTCACTGCAATACCTGCTTGTTGACATAAGTTAAGTGCGGCACGCACCTCATTTCTAGGAGGATCAATTAAGCCAACGAGCCCTATAAAAGAAAGCTTATGAAGATGCTCATTTAGGTTGTTAGTGTCTAACGTAGCGGCTGCCGGCAAGACTTTGCTCGCGACGGCAATCACTCTCAGACCCGTGCTAGCAAGGGCATTGTTTTCATTAAGAATATGAAGACGTTCTTGAGGTGATGTAAACGCGCAAAGCTGAATTATTTTTTCTGGCGCACCTTTTACAAAAAGTACCACATTGTCATTATTGGCAGTCCGATGAAAAGTCGCCATAAACTGATGACGCGCATCAAATGGAATCTCTGCAAGTCTTGGATAAGCTGTAGTAATAAGCTCAGTGTTTACGCCCGACTGGTGCGCTAAATTTAACAAAGCAATTTCCATAGGATCACCCAAACGCTGATGCTCATTGTGTCGACTGTTATTGCACAGCACCAGTGGCATAAAAAACGGTGCAAAATCAACCTGAGCAACTTGGTTCTTGGTATCAACAATAACGCGCGTTACGTTACTGCCCTCCTCGTCTTGAATAAGGTAGTGCTGGTCTTGAAAATACACGGCCCGAACAGTCATTTGATTAATCGTTAAGGTACCAGTTTTATCCGTACAAATAACCGTAATACACCCTAAGGTTTCAACCGCCGCTAAGCGTTTAATAATGGCGTGTTGTTTAGCCATGCGTTGCATACCCAAGGCTAAGGTAATGGTAACGACAGCAGGTAAGCCTTCTGGGATCGCGGCAATGGCCAACGCAATGGCAGTAAATGCGGTCTGAATTAACGGTTCGCCACGCCATAACGCTGCACTAAATAATATCAGTACAATCAGTAACGCAATCGTAGCTAAGCGTTTAGCCAAAATATCTAACTGTATTTGTAACGGTGTGCGCGGCTCTTCTGATTGAGCTAACAACGCCGCTACTTTGCCCATTTCAGTATTCATACCTGTGGCAGTCACAATAAATTTTGCATGACCACGCGTCACCACCGTATTCATAAACACCATATTGTGTTGTTCAGCCACGGGAAGCTGCACCTTTTTTAAAGGTTGAGTATGCTTATTGATAGGCATAGATTCACCTGTTAATGATGATTCATCAACCTCGAAACCATGCGTTTCAAGGAGGCGACCATCAGCAGGTATTTTATCGCCAGCACTTAACAGCACAATATCACCAGAAACCAATTGTTCGGCTGGAATACAGGTGGTGTGACCATCACGAAAAACCTTAGCCTCTAAGGCGAGCATTTTTTTCAGCGAGGCGAGTGACTTTTCTGCTTGAAACTCCTGATAAAAGCCAAGAAGTGCATTGATAATAATCACAATGATAATAATTAAACCATCTTTGATATCACCAATCACAGCGGCAATGGCAGCGGCACAGAGTAAAACAACAATTAAACCGCTTTTAAATTGAGCAAAAAATAAATGTAAAGGTGAGCGTGGCGGTGCCTGAGTTAGCCTATTCAAGCCCTGTAACGATAAGTTTTCCGTCACTTTTGCTGTGCTAAGACCTTGCGTAATATCAGTAACTAAGCTATGCAGCGTTTCAGATGTACTTAAACAATGCCAGTGAATAAGCGTTGGCGCATCGGGCGTAACGTTAAGGAGAGGGTGACGTTTTTTGCCTAGGCTAAAACCAAGTCCAGCACCTAATAAAACGCCTAAAAAAAGACAGCTAATTGCTAACACATTAGCATTAAGCATATTAATAACATCGAGTAACATGAGCATAAATAAATAAAGGGTAATTTAAACACTGAGCAAGTGGGTATTTTTAAAGTAATTGGTAAGGATAGCAACCTATTTTGAAATGTATGAAGTAAATCTTAACCATTAATTGACGCCTCAAATACTGTGTAATTGTTAGGCAAGGCCATTGTTTAATAAGTTAAATAGCCTGTTTTTTTGGGTATAGACCGCCTGTAAATACAGAATAAAAGAACGTTTCTCTATTGACTAAAAGCCTGTTATCGAGTGTAATAGCCGTCTTTTGTAGGCATGCCCAGGTAGCTCAGTCGGTAGAGCAGAGGACTGAAAATCCTCGTGTCGACGGTTCGATTCCGCCCCTGGGCACCATCACAAAATACAGTTTTTAAAATGCCCAGGTAGCTCAGTCGGTAGAGCAGAGGACTGAAAATCCTCGTGTCGACGGTTCGATTCCGCCCCTGGGCACCATGAATTCTAAAGGCTCCAGATTTTATCTGGGCCTTTTTTATTTGTACCGTCTGGTCCATGGCTGGGGCGATTGGCGTCTAGCTCAGTCCTGTTTAGTCATATTTGTTCCGCATCGAACTCCCTTTCTTATCGTAAAACGTCTTATTTAGTAAGTCAGTCATCTTTGATGAATGGGTGCTAACAATCTATTTCTTTTCTGCTAAATCCCACTTTACCGCTACTTTTCGGTTCATCTCCGGTCTTTTTACCCTACTCGGCTCTTTTGATAGCTTTGGCTATGTTTAGGAGAGCAACCTTAGTCTTGCGCATGTAACACTAGATAATTTCAATTGAATGAGCAGCTAAAATACTAGGCAGTCCTTGCAGCAATTTCTAATACTATATCTTTGGTGGGAAATAAAAACAAAAAGACTGATAAAGTGATGCATCACTAAAATCTTCATTGCAACTTAAAAGCACCTTCATTAGATCTCTGAGAAAATGTTTATCTTAATCGCCTTCATATTTTTCAATTCGTCTGCGGTGAGATATTGCATTACCTTGAGACACTGGTTCGAGTGAAGTACCACTTCTTGTTTTTATGTGCATCCCTTAACTTCTAATCTAACAAAGCCACTATCGTGCAGGCATTGCTGGCAGTATTGAAAGAAGTGCAGCCTGACCATGCGTTCTAGCAACTCCGCCTGTGCATATAGCAACTAAGGGTAATTTGTTTTACTATTCATAACCTTAGCTACAAACCAATGGCCTTTAAAGTAGGTAATCTCCTAGCGATTTACAACCAATTAATCGCATAACGGATTAAACAATGTTAATGGATTTATGCAGCCTACGATAACTGATCACCAAGCAAAATACTATGCCTATGAGCTGACTCGCCAATATGCGGCTGATGGCGTTGATAGGCTATCCCAGTCTCTATTTGATGCGACAGTTGATCTTAATCCTCATCAAATTAACGCGGCTCTGTTTGCGCTGCATAATCCCTTTAACAAAGGTGTGATACTTGCTGATGAGGTTGGTTTAGGAAAGACTATTGAAGCTGGCTTAGTGCTCTGTCAGTATTGGGCAGAGCGCAAACGTCAATTACTCATCATCTGCCCTGCCTCGTTACGTAAACAATGGGCGCAAGAACTGCAAGATAAGTTCAACTTACCTTCCCAGATTCTTGATGCTAATACTTGGCGACAATTAAAAAAGCAAGGCATCCCTAATCCGCTCCACAATAACTGCATCAACATTCTTTCTTACCATTTTGCCGTACGCTTAGAAGAATCTTTACTTATTGAACCATGGCATTTGGTGGTCATGGATGAAGCCCACAAGCTACGAAATGCTTATCGTACCAGCAATAAAATGGGGCAATCCATAAAGCGCTCCTTATCGGGACGGCAAAAGTTATTACTGACCGCTACGCCCTTACAAAACTCTTTGCTAGAAGTTTATGGTTTATCAACCCTATTAGATGAACATCTTTTTGGTGATGAAAAGTCGTTTCGTCAGCACTACATGGGCAACGATGGTATCGGTCAACTGAAAGATAGATTAAAAGGTTTTGTAAAGCGCACCTTGCGTAAACAGGTGCTTGAATATATCCGTTACACGCAGCGTAAGGCCATTACTGTTCCGTTTACGCCCTCACATGCTGAAATGCAGCTCTATAATGGTATTACTGCTTTACTAGAACGTGAAGACAGCTATGCGCTACCCAAGCGTCAACGTCATCTTACGGGACTCATCCTACGCAAGCTATTGGCTTCCAGTACTCATGCAGTCCACAATACACTCATTACCATCAAATCGCGGCTAGAAACGCTACGTGAACACCAAGTTGATGATACTGCTTTTATTACAAAACTGATTGAAAGTGATGATCTGGAAACCGATTATCTGGAAGAGCTAGACAACGATAGCGTAGACGATACTGAACAAGTCATAGACAAAGAACAGTTGGAGCTTGAAATTCTTGAGCTTCAAAACCTCATTGAGCAAGCAGAAAAAATTAGTGACGATAGCAAAGCTCAAGCACTATTGATTGCCTTGAATCAAGGTTTTGAACAAATGGCGCTCATGAATGCGCCGCGTAAAGCTGTCATCTTTACAGAATCCAAACGTACTCAAGAATACTTGCAACGTTATCTTGCTGCCAATCATTACTCTGATAAATTGGTCACGTTTAACGGCACCAATAATAGCCCAGAAACCACTCAGATTTATCGGCAATGGCTATTAGAAAATAAAGGCTCCGACAAAATAACCGGATCGCCACAAATTGATCGACGCACGGCACTGATTGAACACTTTCAGTTTCATGCTGAAATTATGATTGCCACTGAAGCGGGTGCCGAAGGGGTCAATTTACAGTTTTGTTCCTTGGTTATTAACTATGATTTACCTTGGAATCCACAACGTGTAGAACAACGTATAGGACGTTGCCATCGTTACGGACAAAAATTTGATGTCGTCGTTATCAACTTCATTAACCAAAGCAACTATGCCGACCAGCGTGTACTGCAACTGTTAACGGATAAGTTTCATTTATTTGATGGTGTCTTTGGTGCATCTGATGATGTGTTGGGTTCAATTGAATCGGGTATCGATTTTGAAAAACGCATCCAAGCCATTTACGAAACCTGCCGCACTATCGAACAAATTGAGACCGCCTTCACCCTACTCCAACAGGAAATGGAAGGTGACATTAACAAGCAGATGACTGAAACCCGCCAACAACTATTAGATAATTTTGATGAAGACATTCACAACATACTTAAGTTACAGTT
>QYQN01000054.1 GCA_007280895.1 Methylococcaceae bacterium | reverse complement strand
TCTTTTGCTAAGAGCCGTTTAGTCACTAGCTGTCTGTATTAGCAGCGTTAAATTAAGTTCACGAGTATTTTTAGGTGCGTTGACTTGTTAATCGCATGTCTGTAAACCTGAATAAAGGTTAAGTATGAAGCGTAATTACCAAATAGATAACACTGCGCAAGTTAATGTTCAAGACTTAATTAAGCAGATTACTTTCCACGAAGCAGGTCATGCTGCGGGTATTTATCTGTGCAATAAACAAAAGCAATTACCCAGTTTATCGTTTCAAATTTCGCAAACGTTTGATAGTTTATTTACGCTTGCTGATAACGTGGGAGATAATTATTTTGTCGCGAGCGTGGAGGGCGGATATTTAATCGATAATGTCCCACATGCCTTAATTGAAAGTGCTGAATATTTTTCTGAGAGCAGTGCTGATGCTTATCAAATAGCATTTGAAGCTGACATGATTAATTTATTAGTGGGGGCTTTAGCCGAGGCGAAATATGTGTCGTTACGCGAAGGCAGTTCTTTTGCTGAACAAACAGCGGACATGAGTTTGTGGCAATTGTATGGCGGCACCTCAGATTGGGTTAAGGTGCATGATTATTTAGAACATTTTATTGCCTGTAGACAACTCCGCGAAAAAACAATGCTTGAATTACTCGTTAAAGCCTCTGCCTTTGTCAGTGATGAGCACAATTGGCAAGCCATTGAACGCTTAGCCTTGTACATTTTAAACTGCAAAGCAGCTATTATTAGCTGTGAAGAAGCCATTGAAGTTTTAGATAACGCCTAAGTGTTGCATCAAACAGCCGTTACTTTTACTTGTCCAGTTACCGCTTACCTTGGTGGTTTAACATAGCCCGATAACTCAGTTGAATTAAATCATTCATTAGCTTTAGTGCAGAATTTACGCATTAAATGCTGCACTATTCGCATTGAATTTTGGGTTATTTTGATAGAATAGCCCACCTCTAAATCTTGCGAATGTTTTCATGACTCCCCTTTATCGCCGCCATTCTTTTTCTGCCGTTCAATTATCCGTGATTAAATCACCTAAAGCTTTGAAAAATTTAGTTTATTTGTGTTGGTTTCTGTGTTGTGCTGGGTACGTCTTGCCTGCACAAGCAACCAGTACGCGTTTCATGGTGCTTAATTACCATGACATTACTGAGCGCAATGTAGAAACTGACAGTGCTACTGATGTGTCGGAGGATCGCTTTGAAGAGCAATTAGCATGGCTAAAACAGCACGCGTATCATGTCGTGAGTGTACAGCAGCTAATTGATGCTGCCGCCGGGAACAGTGAACTGCCCCAGCCTGCTGTGGTTTTGAGCTTTGATGACGGCTATGCCAGTTTTTATACGAAGGTGTTTCCGTTATTAAAAAAATACCATTTATCCGCAACCTTGGCCTTGGTCGGTACATGGCTAGAGGGACAGAAACCCGCTGACGTTAAGCAAGAGTTAGTAAGCTGGGCTCAGGTTAATGAAATGCAACAATCAGGCTTAGTGGAAATTGCTTCACACAGTTTTTCTGCGCATCAAGGTATTTTGGCAAACCCACAGGGCAATACGCAAGCCGCCTTTGTGACGCGCCTTTATGATCCCAAAACTCACACCTATGAAGCTGATAGTGCTTATCTACAACGCTTACAGGCTGAAATGCAGCAAAGTTCAGCGTTTATTTTTCAACACACAGGTGTGCGTCCACGGGTGATGGTCTGGCCTTATGGTGAATATAATCAGTGGGCTATCGCGGCGGCAAAAGCCGCTGGAATGTCCATAACAATGAGTTTGATTGATGGCGATAATAGCTTTGCTGATGTTTCCGCCATACGCCGTTTATTTTTAATGGACAACCCAAGTATTAATGCTTTCGCTAGTATTGTTACTAAGTTTCGTGGTGATCGACCCTTACGCGTAGCCCATGTGGATTTAGATTATCTGTATGACCCTGACCCCATTCAAACCGAACGTAATTTAGATCAGGCCGTTAAGCGTATTAAAGAAATGCACATTGATACCGTGTATTTGCAGGCCTATGCAGATCCAGATGGCGATGGCAATACAGATGCCTTGTATTTTCCCAATCGGCATTTACCGATGCAAGCCGATTTATTTAATCGTGTTGCATGGCAGTTTAAACGCATTTCAGGAGTGCGAGTTTACGCCTGGATGCCCATTTTAGCGTATCAAAATCACTTGCCCGAAGCGTGGTATATCAAAGAATGGCGCGCGGGTAAGGCGCAAAAAAGTAGTCATATTTACACGCGACTCTCTCCGTTTGTGCCAGAAGCACGCCAATACATCGCTGAAATATACGAAGATTTAGCAAAAAACTGTAATTTTGATGGGCTGTTGTTTCATGATGATGGCATCATGTCTGATTTTGAAGATGCGGCACCAGCGTCCTTGCAATTTGGTCATGAGGTGTGGGGCATTTCCGCTCAATTTGATCAACTTAATGCAACGCCAGAGACGCGCATGACGTGGGCTAAACATAAAACTGAGTTAATCAATCAATTTACCGATGAATTAGCCAATCGGGTGCGCTTTTATCGACCTGGCTTAAAAACAGCACGTAATTTTTATACGTTGCCACTATTAAATCCATCCAGCGAAGAATGGTTTGCGCAATCCTTTGAGTCATTTTTAAAGCATTATGATTATGTCGCCATCGAAGCCATGCCTTTTATGGAAGAAGCCAAAGAGCCTTTGTCATGGTTAAAAGACGTGGTAGCCGCTGTTAAGAAATACCCACAGGGACTTGATAAAGCCGTCTTTGAATTGCAATCAGTTGATTGGCGCAGCCAACAAGCACTGACTATGCCGGTCTTCTTAGAGCACTTAGCCGTCCTTAAAAAAAACGGTGCCAAGCATATTGGTTATTATCCTGATAATGTGTTTACCGATCAGCCACGCTTAGAGGCTTTAAAAAAGCATTTTTCTCTTCCCGAGTTACCTTAAATTAGCTTGGCTTGCTAAGAAAGGGATTCACTTATCACTATTATCAAAATAATTATGGACATTGTGCAGGCTTGGTTGAGTGAAATATTACACGGGTTAAGCGTTAATCTTCAGGGATCAGGGCAGAGCTTGTTGTCGTTTAGGCACCTGCTAAGTGTATTCATGGACGATTTTATTTTTTATTACCCCGTGTTTATGGCGTATTTATGGATGATGGGTGCGATCATTTTTTATTTACGTTTTGAACGTTCCCGCGCCTATCAAACAGGCACTGTGCCAAGCTTAGAACAGTATCCGCCAGTATCAATTTTAATACCTTGCTATAACGAAGCAGAAAATATTCGTGAAACGCTGGCCGCATTATTACGACAAAATTATCCAAACTTTGAAATTATCGCCATTAATGATGGGAGTCAAGACAACACGCTTGAAGTCTTGCACGAGTTAGCTACACAGCATCAGCAACTTAGGGTGGTTAATTTACACACTAATCAAGGTAAGGCAATGGGTTTAAAAACAGCCGCTTTACTTGCTAACAGCGAATATTTAATTTGTATTGATGGTGATGCGTTATTAGCTTCAGATGCCATTGTCTGGATGCTACGGCATTTTTTAGTCAATCCCACAGTCGGTGCAGTGACAGGTAATCCAAGAATTCGTAACCGCTCAACCTTATTAGGGAGAATTCAGGTGGGCGAGTTTTCTGCCATCATTGGCATGATTAAGCGTGCGCAACGATCGTATGGACGGGTCTTTACCGTGTCAGGTGTCATTGCCGCATTTCGCAAATCAGCGTTGCATGATGTAGGCTACTGGAGCAATGACATGGTGACCGAAGATATTGATATTAGCTGGAAATTACAATTAGCTGGCTGGTCAATTTATTTTGAACCGAATGCCTTGTGTTGGGTGCTAATGCCCGAAACACTTACAGGCTTGTGGCGGCAGCGAGTCCGTTGGGCACAAGGCGGTACAGAAGTATTATTGCGCTATTTTACCGCCTTGTTTCGATGGTCTTCGCGCAGTATGTGGCTATTGTATGGCGAATGTTTAGTCAGTACAGTCTGGGCTTATTTGATTTTGGGCTATTTAGTCAATCGTATGCTTGATGTTGTGCTGGGCGAACAAAGCCAGTCTTTGCAGTATTTAAGTCCAAGTTGGACAAGCATGATCTTGAGTGTAACCTGCCTTATTCAATTTGCCTTAAGCTTAGCGATTGATTCACGTTATGAATACAAAAAAGGCGGCGCAGCAAGATATTATTATTGGATGGTGTGGTATCCCATTGCGTATTGGTTTATCAATGTGGGCACCACTATCGCAGGCTCAATAAAAGCCCTCAGAAAAAAGCGTGGGCAACGCGCGGTTTGGGTTACGCTGGATCGAGGGGTTAGAAAAAAATGAAGGAATATATCATCGATCATCCCCATGTACTCAGTTTTCCAAAACGCCTAAGTGGGTGGTTGATAGGTTGGTTATGCGGCTTGATGTGGATTTACTTAGTGCTACCAATTGTTATTTTAGTGGCTTGGTTGCTGGGTAATTATCAATTAAATGACGAAATACGTTGGTTTGGCGGTTATAAAGATTTAAAGCAGCTGCTTTATCTGTTTATGTTAACGCTGGGCGGACAATGTTTGGTGTGGATAACATGGCTTGTTTGGCGAAGTCTGCGTCGCAAACAACGCCATGCTAAAGCTGCACACGCACGCGTCACTGATCAACAATTAAGTGCTTTTTATCATGTTGATGCCGAGGTCTTAGCCGATGCACGGCAAGCTCAGCTCCTGACCGTGATATTTGATGAGCACGGCAAAATTATGCAGATAATGCCAGAACACGGCAATCATGAAAAAGCAAGAGTAACAAGGCGTTAGCCTTTTTAATCAATGAAAAGCTATTGGACGTGGTGTTTACGGTGCTTGCCATAATGAAACGGTGGCAATGCTTGTCGGCACTGCACTAAAATGTAGTAAATATGGCACAATAGTTAATGAGTCAAAAAATAAACAGCAATAGCAACAGATTACTCAATAAAAAAAATAACATTAAGGGGCGTTATCAGTGAATGAATTATTAGGTTTTGTGCTCAATTTTCATGGCGTAATGCCTTACCTAATGGTCTTTGGGATTTTACTTGCCTGTGGCTTGGGTTTACCCATTCCTGAAGATATCACTTTATTTGTGGCGGGTATGTTGGCGTACTATGGTTTAGTTAATGTGTGGTTCATGATTTTTGTGTGTATGGCCGGCGTATTAATCGGTGACAGTATGATTTTTTGGTTGGGTGCAAAATATGGACGCGTCATTGCCAGTAAGCCCTTTTTTAGTAAACTCTTATCACCAGAACGCTTAGCCGCCGTACAAGAAAAACTTCATCAGCACGGCAATAAAGTAATTTTTGTGTCGCGCTTCATGCCGCTACTACGCGCCCCTACCTATTTTTCAGCGGGAACTCTGCATTTACCATTTCAAGTGTTTTTCTTTTATGATGGCTTAGCCGCATTAATCAGCGTGCCTAGTATCATTTGGTTGGTCTATCATTTTGGTGCGGTGGCAGATCGTTTAATCAAAACAATCAAAGAGGTTGAGCACGGTATTTTATTAGCAGTATTAGCAGGTGTTTTTATTCTGATTGTGAAATGGTATATAGAGCATCAAAAAACTGAAATAAAAAAATAACCTAGCTTAATAACATAAATAAGAAGGACGAGTGTGATGGCATTAGTTGAAACTCCAGCCGCAGTGCTAGGCAAACAAGCCGCCGATTTTACTTTGCTTGGTGTCGATGGACAGTACTGGACATTAGCGCAGTGTATGGGCAGCAAAGGTTTGGTCGTAATGTTTATTTGCAACCATTGCCCTTATGTTCAGGCAATTCATCAGCGCATTCTTCGCGATGCCCACGACCTGTTAACGTTAGGGGTAAAAAGTGTTGCGATTATGCCCAACGATGTACAGGCCTATCCACAAGATTCCTTTGCCAATATGCAGCGTATTGCGCAAGAACACCAGTATCCGTTTCCTTATCTATACGATGCAACACAAGCGGTTGCAAAAGCCTATGATGCTGTGTGTACCCCTGAGTTTTTTGGCATTAATACCGCATTTTTAGTGCAGTACCGAGGTCGTTTAGATGCAAGTCGCAAAGAGTTAGCGCCAGAAAACGCGCCTCGAGAATTAGTTGAGGCGATGAAACTGATCGCAGCAACAGGGCAAGGTCCCGTGCAGCAACTGCCTAGTATCGGGTGTTCGATAAAATGGCAGGCTTAACTATTTTGGCATTGGCTAGGTTCCAGCGCCTTTAATTAATCAACAACCTTTAATACTTTACTTATTTAATCAAGAGGAAATATGTCAATTCAACGTATGGTAGATGTAGATTTAGCGGGTAAACGCGTGTTAATTCGCCAAGATTTAAATGTCCCTGTTAAAAATGGTCAGGTAACCAGTGATATTCGTATTCAAGCTAGCATTCCAACTCTTGAAAAAGCCTTAGCCGCAGGCGCGGCGGTCATGGTGTTATCGCATTTAGGAAGACCCGAAGAAGGTGTTTATGATGAAGCTTCTTCATTAAAACCCGTTGCCGAAAGAATGGCGCAGTTATTAGGTAAGCCAGTTCGTTTAGAAAAAGACTGGTTAGCAGGGTTTGAAATTACCGCTGGTGAAGTCGTGTTATGTGAAAACGTTCGATTTAATATCGGTGAAGAAAGCAACAGTGATGACTTAGGCAAACAAATGGCTGCCTTATGCGATGTGTTTGTTATGGATGCTTTTGGCACGGCACATCGGGCACAAGCCTCTACCCATAGCGTGGCAAAATTTGCACCAATTGCCTGTGCAGGCCCGTTATTAGTAAGTGAATTAGACGCGCTAGGTAAAGCATTAGAAACACCTGCTAAGCCCTTAATCGCCATTGTTGGTGGCTCAAAAGTATCGACAAAATTAACCGTGTTAAAATCGTTATCAGAAAAAGTTGATCAATTAATTGTCGGGGGGGGGATCGCTAATACGTTTATTGCCGCAGCCGGGTATTCAGTCGGTAAATCTTTATACGAAGCTGATTTAATTCCTGAAGCCCAAGCGTTAATGGCGGCAGCTAAAGCGGTGGGTGCTGATATTCCTGTGCCGGTTGATGTTATTTGCGCAAAAGAATTTTCTGAGACCGCCGTAGCAACCGTTAAGTCTGTAGCTGATATTGCTGAAGATGATATGGTATTGGATATTGGACCAGAAACCGCCAAACTGTATGCACAATTATTAACGACAGCCGGAACAATTGTTTGGAATGGTCCTGTTGGTGTCTTTGAAATTGAACAATTCAGTCAAGGTACTCGCCTTTTGGCACAAGCAATTGCCGAAAGTCCTGCGTTCTCATTGGCAGGCGGCGGCGATACCTTGGCAGCCATTGATAAATACGCGATTAATGACAAAATATCGTATACCTCAACGGGTGGCGGTGCGTTTCTTGAGTTTTTAGAAGGTAAAGAATTACCTGCCGTAGCTATTTTAAAATCACGCTTCGCATAAGAGTAAAACAGCGCTGCGCAAACAGTGCGTTAATCGTGTAAATTTTATAGCCACAGTTGATACAGCTGTGGCTTTTTTCCCCATACCATCATTACAGAGTAATAAATCATGGCAAGAGTCACTATTGAAGATTGTTTAGAAAATGTAGAAAATCGTTTCAAGTTGGTGTTATTAGCAAGTACCCGTGCGCGTCAATTAAGTCATGGTGCCACTGAATTTTTACCACGTGGTAAAGATAAAGATACCGTCTTGGCATTGCGTGAAATTGCCGCAGGGCACGTCTCTACTGAAAACATTAATTTATTGCATAATGTTGGCGAGCCAAACGATTACGTCTTACCAACGTTCTAAAGCTAATAATGTTACGCACTTCTGATATTTCTATCGAACACATTGAAGAACATTTAGTTCAACAGTTGTGCGATGCCTTGTCAGGGTATTTAGAGCAACGCCAAGTTGAAGAGTGTGTGCGTGCCTATCATTTTGGTGCTAAAGCCCATGCTGGGCAAGTGCGTAAAACAGGTGAAGCCTATATTTGTCACCCTATTGCTGTGGCGTTAAGTCTTGCTGAAATGCGCATGGATGCGAATGGCATCATGGCGGCAATCTTGCACGATGTGGTTGAAGATACCACCGTCACCAAAAAAGAGCTGGCCACACACTTTAACCAAGAAGTTGCAGAATTGGTCGATGGGGTCACCAAATTAAGTAAAATAGACAGTAAATCTCATGCTGAAGCGCAAGCAGAAAATGTCCGTAAAATGTTTCTGGCGATGGGCAAAGATTTACGCGTGATTATGGTCAAGTTGGCTGATCGTTTGCACAATATGCAAACTTTAGGTGTGATGTCACCAGAAAAAAAACGCAGAATAGCACGGGAAACCTTAGATATTTATGCCCCAATTGCTAATCGATTGGGCATGAATTCTATTCGACATAAGCTAGAAACTTTAAGTTTTGAAGCGATGTACCCACGCCGTTATGTCATTTTAAAAGATGCGGTAAAAAAGAAGCGTGGTAATCGCGGCGAGGTCGTTGATACCATTTTAGCCGCGTTAAACAATCGGCTACAAGAATCAGGTTTGCAATGCGAGGTCTCGGGTCGACAAAAGCATCTGTGGAGTATTTACCAAAAGATGCACAGCAAAAAAATCTCCTTATCAGCCGTCTTTGATGTCTATGCGTTCAGAGTTTTTTGTGACAATATCGACGCGTGTTATCGCGTCTTAGGCATTGTGCATAATTTGTATAAACCCGTGCCAGGGCGTTTTAAAGATTATATTGCACTGCCAAAAGCCAATGGCTACCAATCATTACACACTATTCTTATTGGGCCATATGGTTTGGGCATCGAAATTCAGATACGCACGCATGATATGCATCGTATGGCAGAATCAGGGATTGCCGCACATTGGCTCTACAAAACGGATGATGACAAAACAGAAAAATTTAAAGTCAGTGCGAATGAATGGTTAAAAAATTTATTAGAGCTACAAAAATCAGCGGGGGATTCTTTAGAATTTATCGACAATTTAAAAGTCGATTTATTTCCTCAAGAAGTCTTTATTTTTACGCCTAAAGGGGGCATCGTTAAATTACCCAGAGGCGCAACCGTAGTTGATTTTGCCTATGCGGTGCACACTGATATTGGCAACGCCTGCGTTTCTGCTCGTATTGACAAACAATTAGTGCCCTTACAAAGCACCTTAGAAAATGGCATGACGGTTGAAGTCATCACTGCCGTTTGGGCTCGCCCCAACCCTTTATGGTTAAATTATGTTATTACCGCCAAGGCGCGTTCCAGTATTCGTAATTATTTAAAACATTTTAAACAACAAGAAGCGATTAGTTTAGGACGACGTTTATTAGAAAAAGAATTACAGGCAATGAATGTCTATCTTGATCAAATAGAACCCAAACGACTGCAAAATTATCTTAAAATTATTGAACTCCCCACATTAGATGCACTGCTAGAAAATATTGGCTTAGGCAATAAAATGCCTTTTTTAGTGGCGAAACACATTACGCAAGATGATGCGCATGACGCCATTAAAGTCAATTCCACTGAGTCAATGCACACTCCCCCGTTGTTTATCAAAGGCACCGAAGGCATGGTGATAGCCTTAGCAAAATGCTGTCGCCCGATTCCTGGTGATGCCATCATTGGTTTTTTCAACCCTGGAAAAGGCATTGTTGTGCATCATCACGAATGCCGTAATCAATCTGTGTTAAGAACCAAACAAGCCAATTGGTTAGACATAGAATGGAGTGAAAATATTGAAGGAGATTTTCCTACAGAATTACGTTTAGAACTGTTAAATCAGCGTGGCGCGTTAGCAACCGTAGCGTCAACCATTTCAGAAGCGGATTCCAACATTGAAAATGTTCATGTTGTGGATCAGGATGAACGCGTTTGTGTTGATTTAATTATCTTAACAGTGAAAGACCGCGTGCATTTAGCGCATATTATGCGACGCTTAAAAGAGCTTTCGATCGTGTTAAAAATCACACGCACAAAAGCCTAGTATCAACCAAAGTAAACCCGTAGGGGCAGGGGTTTGGCCCTACCCATCACTCACCAGTAGGATGTATTTTTATGCAAAAAGAAATTATTCATACCCAACAGGCACCTAAAGCGATTGGCACCTATTCACAAGCAGTTAAAGTTGGGCATACCGTGTATTTATCAGGGCAAATACCCTTAGTGCCTGAAACGATGACTATAGTGGATGGTGATATTAATCAACAAATTACCCAAGTGTTTGATAATTTAAAAGCCGTTGCTGAAGCGTCAGGTGGTTGTTTGGCAGATATTGTTAAATTGAATGTATTTTTAATTGATTTAGCCCATTTCCCCATCGTCAATGAAATCATGGGCACTTATTTTGCAGAGCCATATCCCGCGCGTGCAGCAATTGGTGTGGCCGCGTTGCCTAAAGGTGCAGGCGTTGAAATGGACGGCATAATGCAATTGCCTGATCAACACTATACCGATTAACGTCACGCTGATTACCACGCCGTGGCGCAGTTGTTGGACAAGACAGAGCAAGCGTTTCGTTTGCCGGTGACTAAGCTTGCTGGTATTGGTGTGCATACCGCGCAACGATTAGAAAAATTAGCTATCCACAGTATTTTGGATCTTATTTTTCACTTACCGCATCGCTATGAAGATCGTACCAAAATTGTCCCCATAGGTAGCTTAGTGATCGGCGAAGCCGCGCTAGTGTGTGGTCAGCTTGAACACCTTGAAGTGTTAACGCGAGGCAAAAAAAGTTTAATTTGTCGAATTAGTGATCGTACGGGCGGCTTGTCCTTACGTTTTTTTCATTATACCGCGTCGCAATATCAAGCCTTACAAGGGCGCAATTGGGTACTGGCGTTTGCTGAAGTTAGGCAAGGCTATGCAGAACTAGAAATGGTACATCCAGACTTTTCGGTATTTCCTCATCCAGAATTAGCAACGCCTGAAGCAGGCTTAACTCCCGTGTACCCCTTAACCGAAGGCTTAAGTCAAACCACCATGCGTAAAGCGGTTAAGCGTGCGTTGGTTTGGTGTCAGCAACACCCCAACGCCTTAATTGATTGGCTACCAGACACCTTAATGGAACCTTATGGTTTTCCTACGTTAGTTGAGGCGGTATTCACCCTGCACGCCCACGACGCACATCACCCCACAGCACAAACCTTACAACCAGCCTTAAAGCGGCTCGCACTTGAAGAGCTCATTGCCCATCATCTTAGTTTACAAGCCGCCAAAGCAGCCACCAAAGTGTGGCAAGCACCCGTCTTGGCAGGCATTGATCAACAGCTCATACATTTTACGGAAGGCTTAGCTTTTCAGTTAACGCAAGCACAGCAGCGCGTGATTGAAGACATTCGTCAAGATTGTCGACAAGCATCGCCCATGTTGCGTTTGGTGCAAGGTGATGTAGGCTCGGGTAAAACCATTGTGGCGGCCTACGCGGCCTTAATAGCCATCAGTTCAGGCTATCAAGTGGCGTTAATGGCACCTACGGAATTATTGGCTGAACAGCATCATCGCAATTTTACCCTTTGGTTTGCGGCATTTAATGTGCAGGTGCAGTTATTAACAGGACAACTAAAAGGCAAAGCCCGTCAGACTTTATTGCAACACTTACACGCAGGACACACCCAGCTACTGATTGGCACTCATGCGTTATTTCAAGATACCGTGCAATTTCATAATTTAGGCTTGATTGTCATTGATGAGCAACAGCGTTTTGGCGTGCAACAACGTCTGGCTCTACGAGAAAAAATCCATCACGAAGGCATGCGGCCACATCAACTTATTATGACGGCCACACCAATACCGCGCACGTTAGCCATGCTGGCTTATTCTGATTTAGATAGCTCTATCATTGATGAACTACCGCCCGGACGACAACCCGTTGTCACTAGCGTGATCTCAGCAGAGCGTCGCCAAGAAGTTATCGATAGAATTCATCATTGGGTGGCTAAACAGCGACAAGCCTATTGGGTGTGTACCTTAATTGAAGAATCAGATGTTTTAGAATGCCAAGCTGCTGAACAAACTGCGCAACGACTAACGCAAATGCTTACAGGTATTCGGATTGGTTTAGTGCATGGGCGTATGAAAGCTGCTGAGAAAGAAGCCATCATGCTTGCCTTTAAAACACATGCCTTAGATTTATTAGTTGCCACCACGGTCATTGAAGTGGGGGTCGATGTTCCCAATGCAGGTTTAATGGTGATAGAAAATCCAGAGCGCTTGGGTTTATCGCAATTACATCAGCTACGTGGACGAGTAGGGCGTGGCGAAGGCGACAGTTATTGCGTGTTAATGTATCAAGCTCCGCTCTCTGCCATTGCCCGAGAACGCTTAGGTATTTTGCGTGCGACTCAAGATGGCTTTGTTATCGCTGAAAAAGATTTGCAATTACGAGGGCCTGGAGACGTAATGGGAACTCGTCAAACGGGTTTAATGCAGTTTAAAATTGCAAATTTAGAACGCGACACTGAATTAATTGCTGCGCTACCAGAGCTGGGCAGGTGTTTATTAGCACAGCATCCAGACGCGCTGACTCCGCTGTGTGAGCGTTGGCTAGGGCAGGCTAGTCGTTATGCTGAAGTTTAATTTCATCAACACGTCATCAACCTCATGAAAAGTAAATTATTTCGGCTTCCGCCACGGTGGCAAGAAAACCGTTTAGGCACGCGTCATCGCATCCCTAAAGCAGTGCAGACGTGGATTTATGAAAGCGGTTCGTTAACGCAACGTTTACGTCAAGAATTTGGTCAAGATCTTGCCGTTAACGTGTTATGGCAAGCAGGCTGTAAGCCTTTTTTAACAGAAAACAGGGTATTGCAGCACGCCAACGCAGAGTTCGCTTGGGTACGTGAAGTGCTGTTGCATCATCAGGGGCGCCCCTTAGTGCTGGCTCGTACAATTATGCCAAGACGAACACTGGCGATTGCGCATGGGCAATTAACCAAACTGGGCAATCGTCCGTTAGGCGAAATAATTTTTGCCTATGCACACCTTGCCCGCCAAGCCTTGGATGTAAGCTATGTCATGCCTAATTTATGGCAGCCTGATCTAGCATTGTTAGCACATAATGCGCCCGTGTGGGGACGCAGAACGGTCTACATCATCGAGCAGCAACCGCTACTGGTTAGCGAATTTTTCATGCCCGACTTATTCACCTCAGGCGTAACCACTCATGATTAAGCAGCGAATTTTAATTAGGAAAAGTAACTTGTGAAAATACTCATACTAGGTGCTGGCGTCACTGGCTCGTCGGTAGCTGGCGCGTTAGCTAGTGAAGAAAATGACATTGTTGTGGTTGATTTTAAAGCCGAGTTATTAGATGCGTTAAAAGAACGCTTTGATATTGCAACCGTAACAGGCAATGCCTTACACCAACATGTATTAGAGCATGCAGGTGTCGCCACTGCGGATATAGTCATTGCGGTGACGCAACGCGATGAAACCAATATGCTGGCGTGTTTAATCATTAATACCCTATATAATCGCCCTAAAACGATTGCGCGCGTGCGTGCCTTAGATTACTTAACGCACCCGCAATTATTTGGCGTTAATGGTATTCCCATTGATTATGTTATTAGCCCTGAACAAGTCGTTACAGAATCTATTTGTCGCTTGATTGAATACCCAGGCGTTCAGCATGTTTCCGACTTTGCTGGAGGTTTAGTGCGTTTATTTTCCATTAAAGTGGTGACTGGAGGATTTTTAACAGGCAAACGTATTAAATCACTGCGCTCACGTTTAGCAGATAGCAAAATACGGGTCGCAGCTATTTTTAGGCAGGGTGAATCCATTGTTGTCAGTGGTGATGCTTATATTGATACGGATGATGAAGTGTTTTTTGTTGCCCCACGCGATGAAGTGCACAACGTATTAAAAGATCTCAATAAATTAGAAGCACCCATGACGCGTATAATTATTGCGGGAGGTGGGCATGTAGGTAAACGTTTGGGCTTAGCCTTAGAGCATAATCACGAACTTATTATCATTGAAAAAAATCCGCAACGGGCCGCCTCAATTTTGGGTGATTTAAGCAACACGCGCGTCATTGTCGGTAATTGTGCCGATGAGAACTTATTAATAAGTGAAGGCATTGTCGATGCAGATTTATTCTGTGCCATTACCAATAACGATGGCGTCAATATTATTTCTGCCTCGTTGGCAAAAAGTTTAGGTGCAAAAAAAGCCATTTGTTTACTTAATCATCAATCCTACAAT
The DNA here is from genome assembly GCA_007280895.1 of Methylococcaceae bacterium. Lineage (GTDB taxonomy): Bacteria > Pseudomonadota > Gammaproteobacteria > Methylococcales > Methylomonadaceae > Methylovulum. Next base: position 2,350 of record QYQN01000054.1, on the reverse strand, counting down.
AAATTATTGCCCGGCACAGGCATTGATTTAACCGTCATGCCCAATCAAGAAACACTAGGCAGTATTTTAAAACATGTGCGACGCGGCGACGTTGTGCAGGTTAATTCATTGTGTGGCGGTGCGGCGGAAGCGATTGAAGCCGTGGCACATTTTAGTGCGGACGGGTATACCGTGGTGGGGCAGCAAGTAAAATCAATTACCTTACCCGAAGGTATCGTCATGGGTGCATTGATTAGACATCAGCAAGTGATTGCAATTCATCACGACACAGTCTTTGAAGACAAAGATCATGTGGTGATGTTTGCCATTGATAAAAAACTGGTTGCGCATATAGAAAAAATCTTCCGTCCATTATGAACAGTTGCGTAGTTGCTTCTTTCTTCTTAAATTAATATAAATCGTTACTTATGAATGTTTTATTTACCATAATTCATATTTTTGGTCTTGTCACCATGGGCTTTAGCGGTTTAATGGTGACCTGTTTATTGACCTCATGGTTTGCTCAAGATACCGCGACGCAGGCGTTTTTTTTGGCAACCTTAGTTACCTTAGTGCTAGGTGCGCTGATGTTTTTTTCCACCTTAAATACGCCTAAAAAAGTATCACGACAAGCAGGGTTTTTATTGGTATCAATGACTTGGTCACTCATGCCCGTGTTTTGCACCTTACCATTGCTCCTGTATTTACCACAGCTTAGTTTTATCGACGCGTATTTTGAAGTTGTCTCAGGTTTAACCACCACAGGCGCGACCATATTAACGGGTTTAGATGCTTTGCCTATGTCAATTAATTTATGGCGACATGAATTAAACTGGATTGCCGGTATGGGTATTATTATTTTTGCGGTGGCAATCTTACCTATTTTAGGGATTGGGGGGATGCAGTTGTACATGGCTGAAACACCAGGATCAGTAAAAGAATCTGAACTGCCACCACGTATTGCCCAAACGGCTAAGGCTTTATGGTTAGTTTATGCAGGGATAACCGTGGTGTGTATTTTTGCCTTACGTGTAGCAGGTATGTCATGGTTTGATGCGCTTTGTCACGCATTTGCAGCGATGAGTTTAGGGGGGTTTTCAACGCACGACACAAGCATTGGTTTTTTTGATTCCTTACCAATTGAAATTGTATTAACAATTTTCCAATTACTTGCAGCAATCAATTTTGCAACCCACTTTGTAGCCTTAAAAAAACGAACCTTAAGTCCTTATAAAGCAGACATGGAAGCTAAGGCATTTTTATTATTAGTCTTGGGAAGTTGCTTAATGACCGCAGCCGTACTTTATTATAATGGCACCTATGCTAATTTTTTTACCGCTTTACGTCATGCCAGCTTTAATTTAGTGACCATTGCCACGGACTGCGGCTTTGCTTCGCAAGACTATAATACCTGGCCCATTTTTGTGCCCATGTGGATGCTGTTGTTAAGTTGTTTATCTGCGTCATCAGGTTCCACAGGCGGCGGTATTCGGATGATTCGTACCATTATTTTAATGAAGCAAGCGCGTTTAGAATTGTTTAAATTTATTTATCCCGCTGCTGTCAAATCGCTAAAAATTGGCAACACCCTTATCAGCAACAACATCGTCACCTCTGTGATGGGGTTTATCTTTTTATATTTCTTTAGCATTGTCAGTTTAGTGTTTGCATTACTATTAAGTGGCTTAGATTTTCTCACCGCATTTTCAGCGATTATTGCTTGTTTTAATAATGCAGGCCCAGGCTTAAACCAAGTTGGCCCAGCTAGCAATTATGCTAGCTTAAGTGATTTTCAGACGATGGTCTGCACCTTTGCAATGTTACTTGGACGCGTACAAATTTTTTCCATAGTGATTTTGTTTGTACCAGAGTTTTGGAAGAAATAAGCATAAGCGTCGGTTTCTTCCACATTGGTTATTCACGAACAGTCTGGCATTCTCAGCATTTTTGTTGAGAAAATGTAATGAAAAGAATGATCCAATCTTCATAGCATGTAACAAATAGGAAGAAATTGGTTATGTATGGGTTCCGAGTCGGTCAGTGTTCGCGCAGCGGCTATCCAAAGTTTGCTCGGTACTGCCAAGCTCAACAGATTGAGTTGACGGCAGCGATATAAACATCTGCGCCGAGCTTTGGGTTTTTGCTCACCAGTGTATAAGTAGCGTAAATTGGCATCACTCCGTATTTTTCCAATTTGATCAAAACGGTTCTCCAGAGTCACTTAAGTAATCAATTGCTTAGTATAGTAAGCCTCAGTGTAAGCGTCTAACCAAGCCACATTCAAATTAGCCCTTCAATCTGGCATCCTTTAGTTTTTTAAAGGAGAGCATAAATGGCTTCAGAGTCTTATTGGCAAGAATTGATTGAATTG
>QYQN01000137.1 GCA_007280895.1 Methylococcaceae bacterium | reverse complement strand
GATTTTTATCGTCGTACAAGCTATCCAATTGGTCTGCCATCCATGCAATAGTAAGCGTTTTTCCTGAACCTGCTGAATGATTAATTAAATATTTAAGTCCTAATTTCTGTTGCTGATTAAACTGTTCTTTAACATCATTTGCGAGTTTCAGGCTAGCGCGTAATTGATGGTAACGGGGGAAAATAGTAAAGGATGGGATTGAATGTAATACGCCGTCTTCATCAATTTTTTGTTTCGCGGGAACAAAAACTAAATAATGTTCTAAATATTTAACAATACTTTCTTTTGATAAGGCATAACGATATAAATGCTCTACAGGATATTCACCTTCGGTTTCTGCATAATTTAGTAATTGCGTATTAAACCATCTAAACTGCTTATCTGAGCGTGGGCTAGTGGCTATTTTTACTTCCAAATTGCTTGCCGAAATATACAGAAAAGGCAGGCTATACAGTTGATTATCCAAATCACGCGTTAAGAAGCTGTCATAAATGGCATCATCAACAGCTTGCCCTTCATCTTCATGCTTAAGCTCAATGACGATAATCGGCAGCCCATTTAGCCACACAACTAAATCAATACGTTCTTGAGTTTTGCTGTTGTAGGCATACTCTTTTTTATAATGAAACTGATTGTGTTGATAGTGTTGCTCAGCTTGGCTACTGGTTTTTGAGCGGGGCTTAGGTTTATATAACTCAAACGTTATGCCTTTAACGTCTAACTTATTACGCATAAGCAACCATAACGATTGCTGTTTTAAGGCGTTTTTAAGGGCTTTAATAATTTCTTGTTCAGCATCCGAACCATAATCACGCGCCAATTCTGCAAACTTTTCCGCTTGGGTATTTTTAATAAATGCCAGTAATAACGGCTCAATAATATGATCTGTTTGATTAGGCAATAGCGTTTTGTCTAAGGCTTTAAACCTGTGTTCAGTTTCTAAAAACTGGCAGATATGGTCTTGAAATAAGGTTTCTTTATTACTGGGCATAATTTTTACCAGATAATCCTAGCATTATCATAATATTTAAATTTTTCATCAGCACTGATAAGGGGCATATTTTCAATAGTGGACTGGCTTAATAATAACCTGTCAAACGGGTCATTATGATGTAGTGGTAATATTTCCAGTTGGTAAATATGCGGTAAATTAATATCCAGTATTTTTAGTTCATTATCTTGCTGTTGTATGGCTATCATTTCAGCAATAGGAATTTTAAAATTCAGTTTACCCAACTGGTTTTTTATTTGCATTTCCCAAACGCTGACAGTGCTTAAGTACAGGGTATTGTTTTCATTTTGGCAGTGCTCAAGTGCCAATTTACTCAATTTTTCTGGCGCACTATCCAGCCATATAAAGGTATGGGTGTCTAATAAGACCTTCATTATTCATCGCCTAACCAAAAATTGTCAGGCAACGGTTCATCAAAATCTTCGCTCGCTTCGATTAAGTCTCGGTGCTGCCCAAAGGTTCTTGATTTTTTAGCTTGTTCTATTGGCTTTGTGTAACGTTGTTTGATAAATAAAAAGAAATCATAAACGTTTTGTTGTGCTGATTCAGGTAAGGCTTGCCATTCCTGTTCTGTAATCGGTTGCATAACAATCTCCTATAAAATAGTTTGGTTATTGGGTTTCGCCCTGATAAATACGTTTTTTGCCTGTGACGCATTCATGAATCAGGGATAGTCGGTATTTGGTTAGGGTTTTGATTTGCTTGGCTATAGTTTCTTTAGTTTTGCCGATATTGGCACAGGCTTTATCTAAATAATCGGCAATGGCTTTTTGTTCATTCAACTTAGGGTAAGCAATAGCTACATTTTTAATATTGCGAGAAGAAATAGCCCAACGTGTTACGCCTGTCGCTTCCCTATAGAGTTGAGAGGCAATTGCTTCATCTTTTAATGCCCAAAATAAAAATGAACCTGAAACATGGCAAGGTCTTTTCCGTAGCATTGTCAAATGATAACCACACACTAAGTTAGGCTTAATTTCTTTAACCAAAGCTGGAACACCAATATCCAATGGGTCTTCTGAATCTTTTGTGATGAGGACATCATCTATATTTAAAGAAAATTTCTTTATTTCATAGGCTGTTGCTGTAGCAGACATGAAGGCCAAATCATTCGTTATAAAATCGTTGTAGTAAACATCGACATAATTACAAAGCTTTACAGGGATTTCATCATCGTAAGATTTTTTATCTACATTGCTAGGCTTAAGAAAAAAACGATTTTTAATTTTCCCTTTTACCCAATGTTTGGGAATATTACCTAAGGAATCAAAACCAGAATCTTTTAAATCATAAGCCTCCATTACAGTGCCTTTATCCCTATCAATAAATCTTCTGCCAGTTTTTCTAATGCCCGAAACGCATTTAAGCACTCAAGCCTACCGAATTGAATTATGTCCATGCTCATCGCTTGTTAATCCTTTAAAACCATAAAACCCGCTTGGGCAAAATGCTGGTCAAATGTTAAAACCTCAGTGAGTTCCAATTCCTGCATCACTATAAAAGAAATACAATCCACTAAGCCTCATGATTTATCCTGATATTTATCATAAAGTTGTAAACCTTTGGCAAATAACTCAGGTGTTAAATGCATTATGCTGGCTTCTTCTGCTTGTTGAAAATAACGAATCATGTCACTGGCTTGCTGTTTGCCAGAACGTGATAAGGCGTTGCCTAGTTCTAATAACACGGCATCAGTGGTTAAAAATGTAATGCCTTCGTATTTTAAAGATAGTTGGTTGGTTGTCTGATGATAAGCATCATTGGCGTTTAATAGAGCAATTAAAAAACCTGTATCAATAAAAATAGGTTTCAAAATTGCTTCTCCCCGTTTAAATAAGCATCAATATTTTCAGCAAAATCGCTAGGCGCGTTAATTTTCTCAATACTGCGCAACTGGCTCATTAAGGTAGGCTTTTTTAACTTTTGTTGTTTAAGTTGTTCAATCAGTTGATGTACTTTCTCTAAACTCTGAAAATCATCTATCGACTTTATATCTTCTATCAGTTGTTCTTTAGTAATCATGAGTCCTCCAAACTTTTTAATAACAACACGGCTTCTTGTTCTAATGCCCAAAATTCATTCAATAATTGTTCACTAGAAGTTGGCTCTACATATTGATAAAAATATTTATTCGGTAATATTTCATAGCCTCATTGTTCGACTTCTTCCCATCGAATAATTTGATACATCACCTCAGCGGCTAAAAATTGGATGATATGCTGGTTTTTATCAGTTTGCGTGGCATCAAACGGGATATATTTGGTATCCGCCAGATAATGGCGGTGATAAAACTCCGCTTCGGTTTGCTGCACTTTCAGCCATTTTTTAATCTCGTTGAGCGACTTATCTTTTAATTGGTTAACGCGATATTTTTGTCTGTGTTGCTGCGACTGGGTACTGATTATTCGCTGAGCCTTAACTTTAGCTGTTAGGGGTGAGTTAATAAACTCACCCCTGCTAGGCTTTGTGTTACTGCGCGTGCCAAGGCATGAGAGGTACGGAGGAAATGCTGTTAGCTGGAGCGCCATCAATTAATTTACGGCTGACGGCCAAATAAACTAAGGTGTTGCGTTTAGCATCAAATAAGCGCGTGACGCGCGTTTCTTTAAAGAATACTGAGGTGTCTTCGGTGAAGGCTGTTTCTTGTTCGGGCAGTTTGCCATCAAATTTTATTGGGCCAATTTGTCGGCAGGTGATTGAAAACTGTGAGGGGTCTTCGGCAACGCCAAAAGTGCCTGCTAAGCCGCCGGTGCGAGCTTGGCTAATGTGGCAAGATACGCCTTCAACTTTAGGGTCATCGAAGGCTTGTACGCAGACTTTGTGGTTGGCACCAATAAGTTTCCACGAGGTGGTCACGCAGCCAATTTCTTCGGCATGCGTTAAGGGGGCAATAAGAAGTAAGCCAAGTAAATACGGAGTGAGTGTGTTTTTCATAATAAGTGTAGGTAAGTCGTTAAGTGGGTGGAAGGGTGAGCGTATTGCGTTTAAAAATAAATCCAGCGTTCTTCTTTTGCCGCGTGCATCAGGGCGACTAAAATTTGACAGTTTTGTTGCGCCTCGTCAAGTGAAAGTAGAGGCGGTGTGTGTGTTTGAATGCAGTGATTGAAATGGGCAATTTCTAAGGCAAAATGATTGCTGGGTGCTAGTGTTTCGTGGTGTTGCCCGTCTTTTTCTGTCCACCATGACAGGTGTGGGCTGTCGTGTTCAGTTGCCCAGACATTAGCACAGTGAATACCACCTTGGGTGCCGATGAGTTCATATTCACTGCGTCGAGCTTGGCTGAAATTAAAACTAAACTGGGCAAATTTGCCACTGCCAAAATCAAGTATGCCTGTGGTGGTCAGGTCTGCACCGCTTTCAACATAGTGCGAGCGTGCGCAAATGGCAATAGGGGGCTGCGTAAAAAATTGCCTAAGCGCATGAATGGCGTAGCAGCCAATATCCCATAAAGCACCACCGCCATTGCTGGTAGGCTCGGCTAAGCGATAGTAGCGTTCTGGACGCATTAAAAAAGAAAAAGTGCTGCGCACAGACATCACTTCACCAATTATGCCTTGCTTAAGGAGTGCCTGTACACGTTGATGCTGGGGATGAAAGCGATACATAAAGCCTTCCATTACCTGTACTTGGTGGTGGTGTGCGGCGTTTTTAATGGCCGCAATGTCGGCGACGTTAAGCGCTAATGGTTTTTCACATAAGACGTGCTTACCTTTGGCAATGGCGCGAAGTGTCCAGTGTGCGTGGTCATGATTAGCAAGAGGAAGATAGACCGCATGGATGGTGTCATCGTTTAAGAGACTGTCGTAATCGTCATAAATCGTCACCTGCGCGTCGGGCAGCGTGCGGGCTAATAGCAGGCGGGCGGCTTCAGGACGGCGACTGGCAATCGCCATTAAGCGGCTATGTTCAGCCTGGGCTAAAGCAGGCAGCACGCGTTCGGTAATGCGTGCTGCGCCAAGAATGCCCCAATGTATAGCGGGTTGTGTAGTCATTAGCGAAGGTTCCTTTGGAGTGCGAGGTAAGTTTTTAAGTAAGTAACCGTTTATAAATCATTTAACTTTTTTATGTCTACGCGCCTGTAACTTATGGTTTTTTTAAAAGACGTGCGCATTACTCTTGGTGCTGTAGTGAGCGACGATGTTTACGCCATTGCCAATGAATTAATCCCGTTATAATTAGCCCCAACGGTAAAACCAGCAAATAGCCAAAGCCAATGAGGGTGACGGCAATTTTAGAGAGTTGCAGTGGTTGTGCGCTGTGCATTGTTGAGGGCACGTCAATGAACGAGTCGTCATGTAATAGCCAAGTCATGATGCGTAAGCCTAGTTCTGCATTGCCGACGTAGCCAAGATACGCATTGGATAAAAAATCTCCATCGCCCATCACGACAATACGTTGGGGTGGTGCATCAGTAGCGTTGGCTTGCGTGAGGGTGTAGGCAAATTGGCTGGGGTGCGTGGGGGAATCAAGACGCAGTAATGGCGTAAAATTTTTGGCTGAAGGGTTGATGTACTC
>QYQN01000103.1 GCA_007280895.1 Methylococcaceae bacterium | reverse complement strand
CGGCATGGATCGCCGGAATCTAGTTGCCATGGAGGGCACTTACAAAGCATACATCTAGCTAATTTATAGTTTAATTTTAATAAATTCTATGCAATGTAGATTAGTACATCCTTGTGCACTGGATCCCGGCAGTCCATGCCGGGATGACGACTTGAACGTTTTGAGGGAAGATTTGTGTTTATCGGTATTTTTTATTATTTACCCACTACGATTCACATAGAGCCAAAAACTGATAGTTAATCGACTACTGCCAATTTGGTGCAACGCCCAACTTACGGTAAGGGGCACGCCGCTCACGGAAGCCAAGCACAGTGTGCCTTGGCTATCTGACTGTCCTAGAAGGTGGAGGTGGTGTATAAATATTATTTAAATCGCTGTCAATTTTAACGGCAAGACTTTCAACGCCTTTTAGCGTTAATTTTTTATCTCCGCCCTTTGCCTCTGAGATGTAATTACCAATTAATTGACCGTCATTAGCCCTGACTAAATGTCCCATAATATAAGCGAATAAAAAGCTTGGTTTATGTAGTCTTCCAACCAATATATAGTTAGCCCCGGCTTTGTCAGCGAGTTCTGCGGCAATTTCGCTGTGGTCAAAAAGATACCCAAAACCACCGTTTTTTTCACGTTGAATATTTGAGTCAATAGAAATTATTTTGTACCCTGCTCTTTTTAACTCGCCTTCTAGCATAGCTTTTATGCTAGCCGTTCTTTGAATTTCAGCAGGTGTTCGAGGAATTAGGGTTAGATCATTTAACTCAAAATCCAATATAGCGATGCTTGTTTCAGCGAATACTCCAACACTGAATAAACTAAAAAAGATTGCTCCTAATAGTTTGTACAATCCTGTATTTTTTGGGGTGTTCATAACATAACCCTACTGTATTAATTTTGATAATTGAAAAATTCAGCAAGCCTAACGCAAAGTTAGACATTAATGGCAATCTTTTTTATTGCAGTCAAATGCCTCAGACGTGGGCTATCTACTAGACTAAACCCCAATGCAATACAATGTTCTTGTGTTGGTTGTGAATATGCAAGCAAATCGTTGTGATACATCTCAGCAAGTCGTTCCCGCGTATTGTGGATTTCTTCAACTATTGAATCTTGGTTAGATTGTATAGTGTTCATTATTAAGCCTCCATTAACTCAAAAGGGGTCACCAGTTCAGGTAATTTATATCCTTTTACACTGGATCCCGGCAGTCCATGCCGGGATGACGGCTCTGACGTTAGTAGCCAAAAATCAAGGGCTGTTTTTATTGGTAATTTTTATTTTTTCCCACTAAAACTCATATAGAGCCATATTTTTTGCGTAGTGAGTGCATAACCTCTTGCAATGGAATTACTTTACCGGCTTCTAATTGTGCAATAGAAACGCTTATCTCTTGTTTGATAGGGCTTTGCTGCACAAAATCAGCAAAAGCACTGGTTAACGAGTGTTGATTTTCGAATTCTGTAGTATCAATTTTTATACTTAACAGGGTGAATTCATAATGTGTGACATCGAATAGATTGTCTATATTTAGTGGCAAACAGTTAATGTTAATTTAGACGTGACGATAGCTGAGTTTTTACTGTTAGGTTTTTGTGCTTAATTATAAGGCGTTAGTATCGTGTTGCTAGGCGGTCTGCTGTTATCTAAGTTGGGATAATCTAAGGTGTAATGTAAGCCTCGACTCTCTTTACGTTGCTGGGCGCAACGAATAATTAATTCTGCCACAATGACTAGATTACGCAATTCAAGCAAGTCACTGGTAATGCGAAAGTGGCTGTAATATTCAGTGATTTCATTTTTTAGCAATTCGACACGACTTAAAGCCCGATGTAGGCGTTTATCGGTTCTCACAATGCCTACGTAATCCCACATAAAATGCCTAAGCTCGTCCCAGTTGTGAGAGACCACCACTTCTTCATCAGAATCGATGACTTGCGAATCATCCCACGCTGGTGGTGGAGAGGGTTCAGGAATAAGTGCTAATTTTTCTAAGATATCAATGCATGCCCGATCAGCAAAGACCAAGCATTCAAGTAATGAATTGCTTGCCATTCTATTCGCTCCATGTAAACCCGTGCTGGCGACTTCACCAATTGCGTAAAGGTTGTTTATGTCCGTGCGTGCGTAGCTGTCGGTTAATACACCGCCACAGGTATAGTGGGCAGAAGGCACCACAGGAATAGGTTGCTGGGTAATATCAATGCCAAATTTAAGACATTTTTTGTAAATAGTGGGGAAGTGGCTGTGAATGAAGTCGGCTGATTTATGGCTAATATCAAGATAAACACAATCAATCCCGCGTTTTTTGATTTCATGATCAATCGCTCTGGCAACAATATCGCGGGGAGCTAATTCTGCGCGTGGATCAAAGTGTTCCATAAACGAGGAGCCGTCAGGCAAAATGAGTTTTCCACCTTCGCCTCTTACTGCTTCGCTGATTAAAAAGGACTGTGCTTTGGGATGAAATAAGCAGGTGGGATGAAATTGCATAAATTCCATGTTGCTAATTCTGCAACCAGCACGCCATGCTAAGGCAATGCCATCGCCCGTTGCCGATTGCGGATTAGTGCTATAAAGATACACTTTGCTGGCGCCTCCCGTTGCCAAGACCACTACTTTTGCAGTCATGGTTTTAACGCATTGTTGGCTTGAATCTAACACGTATGCGCCGCAGATTTTCTTGCGTGTGGCGTTGTTATCGGAGCTGGTAATTAGCTCGATAACATTATGATGCTCAAATAAAGTGATGTTTGGGTGTTCGCTAGCACGTTCAATTAACGATAAAGAAACAGCTTTGCCGGTGGTATCGGCGGTGTGCACGATGCGTCGGTGCGAATGCCCCCCTTCACGATTTAAATGCAGTATTTTTTCACCTGTTGCAGTGACTTCTTCGGTAAACATTACGCCTTGTTGGCGCAACCAATCAATGGAACTTTTTCCTTGCGTCACTGTCAATCTAACAATGTCTGGATTACATAAGCCAGCCCCTGCGTCCAAGGTATCTTCGATGTGTGATTCGATAGAATCTTCGGCATCAAAAACGGCAGAAATGCCGCCTTGTGCGTAGTAGGTGCTGCCTGCGGTTAAGGCAAATTTTGATAACACCGCGACATGCGTGGCTTGGTTGGCAAGCTTTAGTGCTAAACTCAAGCCCGCACCACCACTGCCAATAATAAGTACATCGTAATGAGGAGTTATTGGTTGGGTATTTGACTGCATACTAAAAGAAAGGAGAGCGCCAACTTAGCAATTGGCTTGGTTATTATTGTTAAGTGATAATAACGCTTTTTTAGGCAATTACACAATTCTGTCATAAAGTCAGAATAATTGAGGGATGTAAAAAACCCTTTATACATGCCCCATTGATTGTGTTTTACAGGGCTTTATTTTAATTAACCTAGTCAATTTATTTGAAAATAGTAGTGAAGAGTTCAAGCAAAATAATCGAACAAGTAGACGAACAATTAGTATCACTTGCTCAGCAAGGCGATAAACACGCTTACAATTTGTTGGTAATTAAGTATCAACATAAAATTATTCACTTAGTTAATCGGTATATTAATGATGCAAGTGAAGCGCAAGACATTGCTCAGGACACCTTTATTAAAGCGTATCGTGATCTTGGTAACTTTAGAGGCGACGCGCGTTTTTATACGTGGCTATATCGAATTGCGATTAATACCACTAAAAATTATCTTGTTTCTAGGTATAAAAAGCATATTGCTGAGGCAATAAGTGATGAAGATGCTGAAATATACGCAGCAAACCAGCAATCGCAAACCTTTAATACTCCTGAGCAGCAAGTGCTTAATCAGGAAATTCTTGATGCGATTTATTTGGCAATTGAGTCATTACCAGAAGACATGCGTATGGCCATTACTTTACGCGAGATTGAAGGGATGAGTTATGAGGACATTGCGCAGATTATGAAATGCCCAAGTGGAACTGTAAGGTCACGCATATTTAGAGCACGCGAGGCTATTGATAATAAAATTAAACCCTTGTTAGACCATGGTGAGTGTTAAATGACAACAGAACTTAAGCAAAAAATTTCCCAGTTTTTAGATGCTGATCTCAATACTGCTGAGGCTTTACATTTGTTAACTGCGTTACAGCATGATAATGAGGCCTTAGGTACATTGCATCGTTACAACGCCGTTAGCCAAGCACTGCAAGCAAAGCAGTTTACCTTGGTGGACAGTGATTTTGCGTCGTCAGTGATGAATAATTTAGCTGACCAGCCGCGTGCACTGGCGGCTAAGCCAGTCTTGGCTTATGGGCGTTATGTTAAGTTTTTAGCCTTAGCAGCATCGCTAGCGGTGATAACGGTATTGTTATTGCATAATTTTAACCAAGCAAATTCTGCCACTGTGGTACAGGTTGCCACGCAGCAAGGCAGCACTGAGCCTTTACATAAACAAATTGATGACTATATTCATACGCATCCAACGGCTATAAATTTAGCGGCAGATGTGGAGGTGGAGGGCGGCGATAATGGCTTACATCCTAGCATGACCGCGTTTGATGAAGAGCCCATGGGTCAACAAAAATAAATGAGGTTTGATCACGCATAGCCGTGGATTATGCCAGGCTTGTTTTGGTAAATAATAGGTAAACATCTGCTCAGCAGGTGATTTTAAAATAGTGTGTTCACTTGAAATTTTAATGTTTAAAAGCTTAACAGGAGTATCTATGCACGTAAAATTAAGTGGTTTGCTTTTATTAATATGTTTGTTTGTTCAAGACGCGTTTGCTCAATTGCCAGATTTTACTGAGATGGTAAAAACCAATGGCACTTCTGTTGTTAATATTAGTACCACGCAAAAAGCTAAAAAAATAGTTGATGATACAGCTAATAAACCACCGCTTCCTGAAGGCATTCCGCCTGAAATGGAAGAGTTATTTAAACATTTTTACAATAATCCAAACGGTGGTGGGGAAGATGATTTTGCGCCAGGCGAAACCCAATCTTTAGGCTCGGGCTTTATTCTTTCAGATGATGGGTATGTCTTAACGAATCATCATGTGGTGAAAGATGCTGATGAAATTATTGTTAAATTAACGGATCGACGTGAGTTAACCGCTAAATTAATTGGTTCTGATGCGCGTACTGATATCGCTTTATTAAAAGTAGAGGCTAAGGGTTTACCTTCGGTGACGATAGGCTCGCCAGAACAATTACAGGTGGGGGAATGGGTCTTAGCAATTGGTTCACCGTTTGGTTTTGATCAATCAGTCACCGCAGGTATTGTGAGTGCTAAAGGACGCAGTTTACCAGGGGGAAATTATGTGCCTTTTATTCAAACGGACGTAGCGATAAACCCAGGTAATTCTGGTGGGCCATTATTTAATATGGCGGGTAAAGTGATCGGTATTAATTCGCAGATTTATAGTCGCACAGGTGGCTTTATGGGCTTGTCATTTGCTATCCCTATGGATGTTGCCATGCATGTTGTTGAGCAAATTAAAGCTCACGGCAAAGTTGCTCATGGCTGGTTGGGTGTTCAAATTCAAGATGTTACTCGTGAATTGGCGGAATCTTTTAACATGAAGAAGCCGCAGGGTGCGTTGGTCGCTCGGGTAGTACCCGATAGTCCTGCTGAAGCAGCCCAGTTACAAATTGGCGACATTATTACGGAGTTTAATGGTCATGCTATCGATAAATCAGGTGATTTGCCGCCAATGGTGGGGATGACACCTATTAACGATAGGGCTACGTTAAAACTTATCAGGCAAGGGGAAGATAAAACGGTAACGTTTAAAATTGGTTTATTACCTGATCAGGAGGCCACTATTGCCGAGCTTGCCAAGCCTAATGTTAAAGTTGCCGTTAATAAAATAGGTGTTAATGTCATGGAATTAACTGCTGAGCAGCGCAATGCACTGCAATTACCGAGGGGTGGTGTGATGGTTCAGGAGGTGATTAATGGGGCAGGTAAAAATGCAGGTATTCAGCGTGGTGATGTGATTTTACGTATTCAAAATTATGCGGTGAACAGTGTTGATGAGTTTGCAAAAATTGTTAGTGAGTTAGGTGCAGGTAAATCTATTGCCGTATTAATTCAGCGTAATGGAAGCCCTGTGTTTTTAGCGATTAAAATTGAAAAATAAGCGTATGTCTCTCTCTGCTTAGGGAATGCGTAGTTAAAAAAAAGACCACTGAGCCGTTTGGCTTTGTGGTCTTTTTTATGCCCGCAGTCAAGGCTATAGTGTGTCTAGCCTTGACTGCGTTGGTCGCGAGTTGCTTAGTTTAATAAGCCTTGTAATAGGCCATTAAGTTTATGCACAAACGCAGTAGGATCTTCAAGTTGACCGCCTTCACTTAAAATAGCTTGATCAAATAAGATTGTGGCTAAGTCAGCAAAACGTATGTCATCTTGTTCGGTTTTTAGGCGTGCAATTAAGGCGTGTGTGGGGTTGATTTCAAAGATGGGTTTTTTATTCATGCCACCAAAACCACCCGCTAATTGACCCGCATCTTTCATAATGCGTTCCATATTTAAGCTCATGCCATAAACATCAGCCACTAAACAAGCGGGTGATTCTGTTAAGCGGTGACTGATGCGTACTTCACTGACTTTCTCGCCCAATACTTCTTTGATTTGTTTCAGTACAGAGTCAAAATCTTGAGTGATGTCTTCTTGTGCTTGTTTGTCTTCTTCGCTATCAAATTTACTTAAATCCAATTCGCCTTTGGCGACAGATTGTAAATGTTTGCCGTCAAATTCGCTTAAATGGCTGATTAACCATTCATCAATGCGATCTGATAACAATAAAACTTCGATGCCTTTTTTGCGGAAAATTTCCAGATGTGGGCTGTTTTTTGCAGCAGCAAAGCTGTCAGCGGTAACGTAGTAAATGTGTTCTTGACCTTCTTTCATACGGCTAACGTAATCTTGCAGGGCAATATCTTGGGTGCTGACATCTGTGTGCGTAGAAGAAAAACGCAATAATTTAGCAACGCGTTCTTTGTTGCTATGGTCTTCAATTACACCTTCTTTCATCACTGGGCCAAAATTAGTCCAAAATGAGGCATATTTTTCAGCTTCATTTTTGGCTAAGTTTTCAAGCATACCCAGCACTTTTTTGACCGCACCTGATTTAATCGTGCTGATTTGTTTGCTTTGCTGCAAAATTTCACGCGAGACATTTAAAGGTAACGAGTTGGCGTCAATAATCCCTTTAATGAAGCGTAAATAACGTGGCATGAGTTGTTCAGCATCATCGGTGATGAAGACTTTACGGATATATAATTTTACTCCGTGTTTAGTGTCTCTATCCCATAAATCAAAGGGGGCACGGCTGGGCACATAAAGTAGTAAGGTATATTCATTGGTGCCTTCCACTTTACTGTGGACATGCGTTAACGGGTCTTGGTAATCATGGCCTACGTGTTTGTAAAATTGAGTGTAATCATCGTCAGAAATATCTTGGCGAGCTTTTGTCCATAATGCAGACGCGCTGTTGATTGTTTCTTCAACAATTTCAGGTTCTGGTTTGGGTTTTTCTGCGGCGATTTCTGGCGCATCGGTTTGCTCGTCAGAAGCATTTTCCGTGTCATCATCGTTTTCGTCTTCAAGATCAAGCATGTCATCCATAGGTGGCATGATTTCTTTATCCATAACAATCGGCAAAGAAATGTGATCAGAGAATTTTCTTACGATAGATTGAATGCGGTAGCTATCTAAAAACTCTTCTTCAGTTGCTTTTAAATGCAGAATAATGGTGGTGCCACGCTGTGCTTTTTCAACAGTTTCAATAGTGTAATCACCTTCACCTGCAGATTCCCAACAGGTGCCTTCGTTATGCTCGGTGCCAGCTTTGCGCGTAATTAAGGTGACTTTGTCAGCAACAATAAAGGCTGAATAAAAGCCTACGCCAAATTGTCCAATTAACTCGCTGTCTTTTGCTTGTTCGCCAGTTAACGCTTCAAAGAATTTTTTAGTGCCTGATTTTGCAATGGTACCAATATGGTCTTGAACTTCGCTGCGCGTCATACCAATACCGTTATCAATGATAGTGATAGTCTGTTTAGCCTTATCAAATTCTAAACGGATTTTTAGTTCGCTATCACCTTCGTACAAATTTTCATTTGATAAGGCTTCAAAGCGCAGTTTATCGGCGGCATCAGAGGCATTGGATATTAATTCACGTAAAAAGATTTCTTTGTTGCTATACAAAGAGTGAATCATTAAATGCAATAAATGTTTTACTTCAGTTTGAAAACCTAAGGTTTCTTTGTGTGCTTCGATAGTCACAGGGATCTCCTTTCTTTAAAAAAAATTAATAACGTGGATTTGGGGGCGCGTCGTAGTATTTCAAGTTTTTAAACGCATAGGTCTAGCTTTGTGTTTATTGAGGAGAAACTTTTTTGGTATGCCAAAGAAAATAAATACCGCCTAACACCCCGCAGAAGATAATTATGCCAAGGATGATGTATTCTGAATAGGCTTCAACAAGTGCTTCGTTATGACCAAGAAAATAGCCTAAGCCTGTTAGTAAGGATACCCAAATGCCTGCGCCAGCAAGGGTATAAAAAGTAAATTTAATGTGGTTCATGCCCACTAAGCCGGCGGGTAACGATATTAGATGTCGAATAATTGGTAATAAACGACCAATAAACGTTGAAACTTCACCATGGCGTTGGAAAAAATGATCAACTTTGTCAAAATGTTTATCATTAATTAATAAATAGTGACCATATTTTTTGAGCAGGGGACGGCCCAATAGGCGCGCGGCAAAATAATTTAGGTAAGCACCAAATAAGCTGCCCAAGGTGCCACTTAAAATAACTAGAGTTAAGTCCATTTTGCCTTGATGGACTAAATAACCCGCAGGTGGCATCACCATTTCACTGGGTATTGGGAAGATAGAGCTTTCCATTGCCATGAGGGCAAAAATTCCTAGGTAACCCATTGAGCCAATTATATTAAGTAGCCAGTTAATTAAATCATGCAGCATTATTCTCTCCAGAGAGCCGTGTTTTTGTTAAAAAAATAAAGTTATACGTTCAATTATTTTAGTAAAATTGTCTTTGTATTTTACTAACTCAGGTATGTCGGTGTGTGATAATCTTTTGCGGCACTGAGCCTGTCTTAGCTGGCCGACCTTTATTAATGAATTATCTAATGGGGTTGTTTGTGTAAGTAAGCCGTTGTGTTTTATGTTTCAATGGCTGCTTTAATTGATCATACGCTGCGTGTCTAGTGGCTTAGTTTTCACGTCAAGTTAGGTTTGTTGTTTATAACGCATGACGCTCATTGCCTTCTCTCTATTAATTACTTAATGAAGCACGCTTTGTCTACTAAAATTCCGCAATCAACAATGGGATTAGTTCTATCTGCTGTATTGTCGTTGTTATTGCATGGTTTGTCGGGTTTTATTTGGCAACACCCCCAAGAGTCCATGGTTATTGCTAAGGTATTGCCGCAATCAATAACCGTTGCGTTGGTGACGTTGCCAAGTGTAAAACCTGCACCGACAATGCCTGTTGATACACAGCCAGAAATTAAACGCGAGCCTGTTAAATCTCAGCTCACCAAAGTTAAGCCGAGCTTAACACCTAAGCTTAAGCCTAAAGAAACGAAGGTGCGCACCCTTAAGCCTGTTGATAACGCACGGGTGCCAGTGCCAACTGTCGCTATTGAAAAAAGCAGCGTCCCAACGCCCTCTATTGCTTCGCCAAAAGCCATTGCTCCGCCCGTACAAACAATGGCGCCCCCCGCGCTTGAGCCTATAGTTAAAGCCATCTATGCGTCGCCTTCATTAAATAATCCACCCACGCATTATCCACCAGAAGCGTTGCGTCGTCATTGGGAAGGAGTGGTGATTTTAGACATTCAGGTATTAGCTAATGGTACGGCTGGGGAGATAAAAATAGTCAGTAGCAGTGGTCATGAAAGTTTAGATGAATCGGCAGTAACTCAGGTTAAAAACTGGCGTTTTATGCCAGCGCATCGAGGCAATAAATCGGTTGATGATTGGGTGAGAGTCCCCATCAAATTTAAATTTAAACATTAATTTAGCTCGTTAAATAGGATCTTACTTATGTTATCGCTTTCTTCTGCCAATATTGTGCAAATAACTTTATGGGTATTAATTGTTTTTTCTCTTCTTACGTGGACAATTATTTTTTTTAAGGCTTGGACAATTTGGACAATTAATCGGGGCAATCGTGCTTATGCAGCGACGTTTTGGGCGGCAAGTGATTTAAATTCAGCCGCAAGCTTGGAGCAGGAATCCAGTGCCTTAGGCAGAATTGCTGGCGTTGGCTTTCATGCGTTAAGAGATGTGCGCAATAATACCTTAACCATCCTAGAGCTAAGTGGCGATATCCAATCTATTTTGGAGCGTTCTTTACGTCAACAAATTAGTAAAGAGCGTAAGGTCTTAGAGCAAGGTTTATCGCTTCTTGCTAGTATTGGCAGCACGTCGCCGTTTGTGGGTTTATTTGGGACAGTGTGGGGAATTATGCATGCCCTACAAAGTATTGGTGCAGCTAAATCAGCCAGTTTGGATATTGTCGCCGGCCCTATTGGGGAAGCCTTAATCACTACGGCAATAGGCATTGCGGCAGCAATTCCGGCGGTGCTGGCCTATAATTTTTTTTTACAGCGTATTAAATCCTCTGAAGCGGAGCTAGAATATTTTGCCACTGATTTTTTTAACTTGGCCGTCAAGGCTGGCTTAAAAGCAAATTCAGGAGAATAACATGGGCTTTAAAATGGATTCGTCGTCAGAACGCGCGACCATGAGTGAAATTAATGTCACGCCATTAGTTGACGTGATGCTGGTGTTATTGGTTGTATTTATCGTTACTGCACCCTTGTTAACGCAAGCGGTTAAAGTAGATCTTCCTAAAACAGAAAAAACTTCCCCCGCCCCTGATGCACATTTAGCTACGATTGCTATCGATGCTCAAGGCGGTATTTCTCTTAATGATCATGCGCAGTTGTTAACGAATTTAGCGGATGCTTTACAGGTGTTGTATCAGGCTGATGCTGAATTAATTGTGCAAGTGCAGGCAGATGCGGCCGTTGCTTATGGAAAAGTGGCTGAAGTCATGGCAATAACTCATAAAACAGGCATTACTAAGCTTGCGTTTATTACTCGCGAATAAGCGAACTTATCCTCTTTAACTCTGACTAACACTTTTAGGATTTAAACCTTATGTCATTATCTGCCCTTACTTCGCTTAACGAAATTACAGAGATTCCTTTTCAAGATGCATCAATGGATATTTGGGATACTAAATATCGTTTAAAAACCAAAGAAGGCATCGCGCTTGATGCCACCATAGATGAAACGTATCAACGCGTTGCTAAGGCACTTTCAGAGGTTGAGCAAGGCAAAACAAAACAACAACAGTATTATCAGGAGTTTTTATGGGCATTGCGGCAGGGTGTTATTCCAGCAGGGCGGATAGTTTCTAATGCGGGGGCGTTGGCTCATAAGCCAGCAACATCTACGATTAACTGTACCGTGTCTGGGATTATTGCAGATTCAATGGATGATATTTTGCATAAGGTACATGAAGCGGGCTTAACCTTAAAAGCAGGCTGCGGTATTGGCTATGAGTTTTCAACATTACGACCTAAAGATGCCTATGTTTCTGGGGCGGGAGCCTATACCTCAGGCCCGTTATCGTTTATGGATATTTACGACAAAATGTGTTTTACCGTGTCCTCAGCGGGTGGGCGGCGTGGTGCTCAAATGGCGACCTTTGATATTGGTCATCCTGATGTCATTGAATTTATTAGAGCTAAACGCGAAAACGGACGCTTACGACAATTTAATTTATCACTGCTGATTACCAGTGAGTTTATGGATGCAGTAAAAAATGATCAGCTTTGGGCATTATCGTTTCCGGTCACAGAAAAAGAGGTGCTTATTGATCAATTAGATTTAAGCAATAGTGAGCAAATTATTTGGCGAGACTGGGCAATCAAAGAGGGCTATCTTGTTAATGATGAAGGCTTGGTCGCGTGTCGAATAAGCAAAACTATTCCCGCCAAAAGATTATGGGACATCATTATGAGCTCAACCTATGATTATGCCGAGCCAGGCTTTATCTTGATTGATAATGTTAATGACATGAATAATAACTGGTTTTGTGAAAAAATTCGTGCCACTAATCCGTGTGGCGAGCAGCCTTTGCCACCTTACGGTAGTTGTTTATTAGGGTCGATTAATTTAACACGCTTTGTTAAACAAGCGTTTACCGCAGAGGCATCGTTTGATTGGGAAACGTATCGAAAAGTCATTAAAACTTTTACGCGGATGCTGGATAACGTGGTTGAATTAAATGGCCTACCCTTAGCCGAGCAACGCCAAGAAATTATCAGTAAACGTCGACATGGCATGGGTTATTTAGGCTTAGGCTCTACGATTACGTTATTGGGCATGAAATATGGCGATGACGCCTCCTTAGCCTTTACCAAACAAGTGACGCAGGTGTTAGCCATTGAGGGCTGGAAAGAGGCCTTGGCCTTAGCCAAAGAAAAAGGTGCAGCACCCATAATGGAGCAATTATTTACGGTAACGGGTGAAATGTTACGGTTACGACCTGAAATGATTGCAGACGGTTATAAAGTGGGTGATGAGCTGGCTGGAAAGGTCTTACACGCTAAGTACAGTCGTTATATGCAAAAAGTAGCCGCAGTAGAGCCTGAATTGGTAGAGCAACTGGCCATTGTCGGCGCACGGTTTTCACACCATAGTTCAATTGCCCCTACCGGAACAATTTCCTTATCGTTAGCAAATAATGCCAGTAACGGCATTGAGCCTAGTTTTGCTCATCATTATTCGCGCAATGTAATTCGTGCTGGAAAAAAATCTAAAGAAAAGATTGACGTGTTTTCCTTTGAGCTATTGGCCTATCGCCATGTAATTAATGCCGAGGCGATGCCTTATAGTCAGGAATTAGCGCAACAATTGCCTGCTTATTTTATTTCTGCCGATGAAGTCACGCCTAAGCAGCATGTGGATATACAGGCGGCAGCGCAACAATGGATAGATTCCTCTATTTCCAAAACCGCCAATGTGCCCACCGATTATCCTTACGAGGAATTTAAATCAATTTATCAATATGCCTATGAACAGGGCTTAAAAGGCTGTACTACCTTTCGTTTTAATCCTGAAGTTTTTCAAGGTGTGTTGGTAAAGGAATCTGATTTAGAAAATACAGTTTATCAATTTACCCTCGACGACGGCACGGTTGTTGAGTGTAAAGGTAATGAAGAGGTTGAATATGATGGCGAGGTTCATAGCGCAGCAAATTTATTTGATGCGTTAAAAGAAGGTTATTACGGGAAGTTTTAAGCCTGTGCCGTTGTAGTCCTGTTAATCAAGGCTACAACGGGTAAGCAGTGTTAGGTTCGTGGCTGAGTTACTGGACCTTCTGCGTCGGCTGGATCACCTTCGTAAGGGGTTGCATATTTACAGTCTTTTTGTGGACAGACTTTCTCTGCACCATGACGTTTAGTGATTTTTACCGTTAAAATTGGCCAATGGCAATGAGGGCAGGGGTCTTTAATAGGGGCATTCCAAAGAGCATATTCACATTTTGGATATTCTGAGCAAGAATAAAAAATCTTCCCATTGCGTGATTTGCGTTTAAGAATATGTCCAGCGTGACATTGTGGGCAGGCGACTTGAGTATCTAAAGGCTTTTCTAAAGGCTCGATATGACGACAGTTTGGGTAGGCGCTACAGCCAATAAATTTGCCATAACGACCTGATTTTAAAGTTAAGGCAGACTCACATAATGGGCAGGTACGCCCCTCGATAACTTCCGCCTCCGTGTTTGATTCGTTATCGTCGTTTAGGTTTCTGGTATAGGAGCATTCTGGATAATGTGTACAACCAATAAAGCGGCCATTGCGTCCTAAACGAATCGATAAGGGGCCATTACATTCAGGACATTTCTCATCAATCGCTTCTTGCGTGACATCTTTGCGCTGAACGCTTTCTTCTTTTTGATGAATCAGGGTTGTAAAAGGATCCCAAAAAGCATGCATCAAAGGAATCCAATCTTTTTCGCCACGCGACACAGCGTCTAAATCATCTTCTAAATTGGCAGTGAAATTGTAATCAACGTATTTAGTGAAGTGTTCAGTTAGAAATTTATTCACAATTCGGCCAACATCTGTTGGATAAAAGCGTTTGTTTTCTAAGGTGACATATTCACGGTTTTGCAACGTAGAAATAATGGTTGCGTACGTTGATGGACGACCAATACCGTGTTCTTCCAATGATTTAACTAAACTAGCCTCGCCATAACGTGGTGGCGGTTCGGTAAAATGTTGTCCAGTAATGATGTCATTTAGCTGAACAGGGCGACCTTCTTCCATGGTAGGTAAGAAGCTTTCTTTGTCATCGCTTTCATTGCTATCGTCTTGTCCTTCCAGATAGATGGTCATAAAACCAGGGGAGGCAATTGTTGAGCCCGAGGCTCTAAAGTTGTGTTTGCCTTCGTTACAGGTTAAATCTACGCTGAGCCTATTAAGCGTGGCATGAATCATTTGGCAGGCAATGGTGCGCTTCCAGATTAATTCATACAGTTTAAATTGTTCTATGGAAAGATAATTTTTAATTTGCGAGGGCAGTCTATGCGCTGATGTTGGGCGTATGGCTTCATGTGCTTCTTGGGCATTTTTAGCTTTGGTTTTATAGAGACGCGGTTCTTCAGGAAGGTTTATCGCTCCGTATTGCTCGGCGATGAGGGTGCGAATTTCGTTTACAGCGTCAATCGATAACGATACTGAATCGGTACGCATATACGTTATCAAACCTTCTGTTTCGCCACCTAATTCAATCCCTTCATAAAGTTGCTGCGCGACCATCATGGTGCGTTTGGTGGTGAAGCCTAATTTGCGAGCGGCTTCTTGTTGTAGTGTTGAGGTAATAAAGGGGGGGGCAGGATTGCGTTTTTGTTGCTTTTTTTCTACTTTAGCAACAATCAGCTGACCATCAGCCGCAGCGAGTAAAGCCTGTTTAGTGGCTTCTGCTTGGGTATCGTTAGTAATGCTAAATTGGGTTAATTTGATGCCATCAAAGTGGGTTAATTTTGCTTTAAACAGTTGTTCTTGTGCTGTTAACGCGGCATTAATGCTCCAATATTCTTGTGATGTAAACGCTTCAATTTCTAATTCACGCTCAACAATCATCCGTAATGCAGGGCTTTGCACGCGACCTGCGGAAAGGCCTCGACGAATTTTTTTCCATAGCAAGGGCGATAAGTTAAACCCTACTAAATAGTCAAGCGCACGTCGAGCTTGTTGGGCATTGATAAGATTGATAGCTAGTTCTGCTGGATTAGCAATGGCTTCAGTCACCGCTTTTTTGGTGATCTCATGAAACGTGACACGATGCACGGCTTTGTTCGTTAATAATTTTTTATCTTTTAAGAGTTCGTACAAATGCCAAGAAATAGCTTCACCTTCGCGGTCAGGGTCAGTTGCTAAATACAAGGTGTCTGAATTTTTAAGTGCTTTGCTGATGGCTTGGACATGTTTTTGATTGCGTTCAATATCTTCATATTTCATTGCAAAATCATGGCTTGGATCAACGGCGCCTTCTTTTGGAATTAAATCCCTCACATGTCCATACGAGGCCAATACTTTAAAATCTGAACCTAGATATTTTTCTATGGTTTTTGCTTTTGCTGGAGATTCCACAATAACAAGGTTTTTGCTCATTTATTTAAACCTGCTTATGTTTTTTCAAATCAGATAGTTGATTAGTGTAAATAGATGGGCACCAAGTCATAAACAATGTCCTCCATTCTTGAAAATGCCAGTTCTTCATCGGGTTGACTTAGTAACACCATAAGGACTATCCATTTCATTTTTTCTAAGGATATTTCTTCATTTTCTAATGCCATAGCGCGATCGATGACAATTTCTCGGTTAGCTGAAGTAAGAATTCTACTGTGCTCTAAGAACATAATAAGGTCTTGGCAGTGTACGTCTAGCTTTGTTTTTTCTTCTTCGCAGAAAATTCTGAAGGTATAGGGGATTGACGGCTTAATGAGGCGTTGGTCACTAAGCGATTCTAGCCAGTCAAATGCCTTATTGACTTCATGTGCTTCAAAGCCGGCTTCTTCCAGTTCGGTTTTGATGATCTTGCTGTCAGGAAGAATTTCTACTTCATCTTCCATATAATTTTCAAACAAGTACATTAGGACATCAAAAATATTTTCTTTCATGGTATTCACTGGCTGTAAGTTATTTAATACGGGTATAGCAACCACCTGCTGTCGTTTCGAGGTAACCTTGTAGCTCTAAAATAAGTAAGGTGGATGAAATAAATTCAATGGATAAACCTGTATTTTCAACTAAATTATCTATTGATGTTGGGCTAAATTGCACATGATTCAATAATGTTTGTTGCTCTAGGTCAAGTATTGATTGATTGTTACTCGATGGTTTTATCTTATCTTGTTGATAAAAAAGATGTAATTCTTCAAGAATATCTTCAACTGTCTCGACTAATTTAGCACCTTCTTTTATTAACGCATTACAACCGCGTGCTAAAGGGTTATGAATTGAGCCAGGGATTGCAAAGACTTCTCGATTTTGTTCCAGTGCCATGCGCGCACTGATTAATGAGCCACTTTGGATAGCGGCTTCAACCACCAATAAACCTTGGCACAACCCACTGATTATGCGATTTCTTCTGGGAAAATGATTGGCCATAGCTTGTGTACCAGGCGGAAATTCTGAAATCATCGCGCCAGTATTAACAATTTTAATGGCTAAATCAATGTGCTTAGCTGGATAAATACGGTCTAAACCGGTACCCACTACAGCAATAGTGTGGCCATTAGCATGCAGTGCACCCTCATGACTGGCGGCATCAATGCCTAAAGCAAGTCCACTGGTAATCACTAAGCCGCAATGACTTAAGGCTTCTGCAAAGGCAAAGGCCGTTTGTTTCCCTATCGTGGACGGATTTCGACTGCCTACGATGGCTAATTGAGGGGTGTTAAGTAGTTCAAGATTACCTCGAACAAACAAAATTGGTGGAGGATCAGCTATTTCTCTTAGTTGTTGTGGATACGCATTGTCATAAAGCGTTAAGGCATGATGGGTAGGTTCGGCAAGCCAATTAAGATCGGTTGCTAATAAGTCTGTATTAGGGTGTTTGATGGCTTCAATGCTGGCTGCTTTTAAGCCTAATTTAGAGAGCTGATGGGTAGATTCTAAAAAAAGTTCAGACGGTTGGTGAGAGTTGAGTAATTTTAAAAAAGTACGCGTTCCAATGCCTGGTGTTCTGAGTAACATTAACCAGTCATTAATAGGGGAGGCGGTTGGGGGCGTTGAATTGTTCAGGGGCTTTGTGCTATGTCAAAAATATGAATAGCTTGATGAGCTTTTATCACAATGGCATAGCTTACGCGATCAAAGGCACGGAAGATCATCAGTTTGCCAGCAAGTTCATCAGGAAGCTTAATAGTCGTGGTTTTGTTCGTGCTAGACAGGGCGCTCACGTGTCGACCTTGTTGATAAATAGCTAAGGTATTGCCAGTGCTTAAGCCATCGAGCAAACCTTTGTTTAGCACAACAATACTGTATAAGCCAATTTGCGAAGCGCCTCCGTGGATGCCAATGATGTGGCTGCTGATGTTTTTATCAGGTGCTTTGGCTAAATAATCAGTAGTGAGTTGTTTAGTTTCACGAGGCAGTAATTTATCCCCCACTAATACTTCATGATTTGCTTTAGTGATGCTAAACGTTGCGGGGTTACCAGATTGTTGCAGGCTGCATTCGGCAATAAAGCTTGCCTCATGGCCTAAGATTTCATGCGTTATTGGGTCTTTATAAAGTTGACCTGGACGATAAATAGCATACGACTGATGCGTGGTTGAATTAACGTTTTGTACATATATTTGATCACCAGACGTGGCAATTAAATGCTTGTTAGCCAAGGCGATAACGTTGGGTGCTGTGGACAATTGATATGTGGTCACGACACGCGGTGCGGCTAAAAAAGCAGCGATTTTATGGGCAGCAATAGTTTCAAGCGATTCTGTAATAGGTTGCTGACGAATACAGGGCATAAGTTTGCCTGTATTGGATAAAGGCAAAGACGTGCGAGATGTTGAGTCTTCCTCATTAAGAATGCACGTTGAGCTATCTCTATTAGCGTCCTTATTGACAAGAGAAGGTGTGCTTGTTGCAGGATAGTTTTCAGCCATGATGTGGTGGCTGAGGACTGTTTTAGCAAAAACAGGTAAATTAAATAAACAAAACAACAGTAAGCTGATAAGTTTATGAAAAGCCATAATGAGTCATTAATGGTGGAGAGAGATTACTAAAAGTGTAGAGTAACAATGCTAAATTACAATCAATGACAAATAAAATTCTTTTGCAGTGCTGGGCATTACAAAAAGCTGCTATCAGCATAATGCTGATAGCAGCTTAAAAAGTTAAGACAAAAGCTTAAGGAAGCATTTGAATTCTATCTAACGCTACAGGAGCTAAGTTTGGATTTGCAGTAAAATAGGCTTCTAAAGCATCGCTGTCCTGAGCACCGCCTAAACGTTTTGTGCCTTTTGCAATGGCAAAGAATTTATCACCGCCATCAGCTAAGAAGCTATTTACTGTTACCCGATACTCAGCGGTTGGCTCAAGCACAGTACCATTGATAGCAATGCTGGCAGGGTCAACTTTATCGCAATCAGGTCCTGTTGCTTTCCAAGCATAAGTAAAGCCAGCAGAAGGTAGTAATATCCGATTGAAGCTTTGAGCGTTTGGGCAGCCAACAAATTGTTGTTCTAGCATTTCTTCAATTTGTGCGCCAGTTAAGCTAAGGGTTACTAAGCTGTTACCAAAAGGCTGTACGGTAAAGGCTTCACCAAACGTCACATTTGCATCGCCTTCACCGGCAAGACCTGAAGCGTAGGTTAAATCAGCACGCACTCCGCCTGGATTCATAAAGGCAATCTGTGCTGCACCAAATTTAGGGTCTTTGGTTGCGGCTAATTGCGCGTCAGCAATGATGTCACCCATGACATTTTCACCCGCGACGCTCAAGGTTCTGGTTAAGTCAGCAGAAATAGAGCCAATAACACGATTTGCAACAGTTGTTGATAAGGCTTTATAACCATTAACAATCGCCTGAATTGATGCGTCAGGAGTAATCGCGGCGTTGCTTCTATCGATAGCAACATTTGTTGCTGAGACCTTTAGCACACGACCATTTTTGCTGTTCAACACCATGTCAATATCTGTAATGGCACGACCTTGGCTATTTGCGCTGGTGACAGGAATCGTGTGCACACCATTTTTGGTGGTTAATTTACAGTTATAGGTTTGGTGTGTATGACCAGAAATAACTAAGTCAATATGATCAGACAAGCCATTAACAATTGTTTTAATCGGTGAATTATCAAGATTGCCGTCACAAGTATTTAATGTCGTCATTGATGCTGAGACAGGAATAATGCCACCTTGGTGAATTAATACCACAATGGCTTTAACACCTTGAGCAAGTAATTGTGGGACTAAACGATTAGCGGCCTTAGTTTCATCTAAAAATGTTAAGCCCGCTACGCCGCTGGGTGTAACAATGGTGGGGGTTTCTTTTAAGGTCATCCCAATGAAGGCAACTTTAACACCTTCATATTCTTTAATTACATAAGAAGGAAATAAAGTTTGTTTAGTGTTTTTATCAACAACATTCGCGGCTAAATAGCTAAAGCTAGCGCCTTCAAAAGGCACAGGTGTGCCCACAGCGGCACCTTGGCAGGTATTGGCATCAGTTGGATGGCAGCCACCGTTTTGCATACGCAAAAGTTCAGTTTTACCTTCATCAAATTCATGATTACCCACAGCATTGATTTCAAGGCCAGCACGATTCATTGTTTCAATCGTACCTTCATCATGAAATAACGCAGAGATAAGCGGTGTAGCACCAATTAAGTCGCCTGCTGAAACAACCACAGTATTAGGGTTTTTGGTTTTTATATCAGAGATATAGCCAGCTAAATAATCAATGCCGCCAACAGGAATAGTTGCAGCAGGATCAGTAGGTAAGTTGCGCAAGCTGCCAGGAGATTCTAATTGGCCATGAAAATCATTGAGCGCCAAAATTTTTAGCTTAACCGTTGGGGCGGCACACACCACGTTGGAACACGCAAAAGCTAAAGCCATTGCTATTGCACTATGTCGTATTTTCATTTGAAAGCACCTATATAAGAGTAATGGGAAATAATCTGGGTAAGGGTTTTATTGATAAGCGTTCACTTAGCGTTAAATGAGTGGCTTATAATAATCATCGAGTGTTAAAGTCGTTTGACAAGGTATTTAATTAATTAACTATTAGTCACCTGTGCAGCGAAGTATAGTGAGGCTAGCAATGTAAAGAGTGCTACCGCCCCATCCCTTCAACACATTTAGGATGAACGGTTAAGGCTTATTGAACGTCTCGCGTTAAGTCGCTCAAAT
>QYQN01000122.1 GCA_007280895.1 Methylococcaceae bacterium | reverse complement strand
TGAAAGCTGAGCGGTCAGTGGTTGTAAAGCAGAACGTGGAAGGCGTACAACTATATCTTGGGTAGGCAGCCAAACACGGCAAACCGTCTGTCCCCATAAAGTTTGTTCGTCGAGAAGTTTGCAAGCGCAGTTGTGGGTAGTACTGAAGTACCAAGACTCAAGAGGTAATTTCGCTAGCTCATCAGGCGATAGTTTAGCTTCGGGCTTATTAGTATCCATTCGTTATTTTAGATTTAGATTTACTTTTATTTTATCCCGACACGTTCTTGAAAGGTTTTTTCGCAAGTATCACCAGATATGGCCAGATCATACTCGCGTAAAATAGTTTCAAGTTGTCTTAACTGGTTCATAACATCACGCATAAACTCAATAGTCTTAGGCTCTAATTCGAAGCCATAATGATGATCACCTTCTTTCATAACCGGATTATCATAAGAATTGTTGTTATATTCGCTGTCGTGCTCCAGTCGCTCAGCGATATACTCAAGATGCGCTTCTTGATAGTCAAAATCCCCTATATTATTTTTTTCCGCCAAAAAATAGCTTTGAATAAATTCCCATCCTGGTCATCGACAAGATCAATTGCTGGATATGCCGATAATGCCCGCAAAATGCCAGACCCATAGCCACGATAAGGCAATATTTGATTAGCAAAAGAGGCTAATATTGGGTTTCGCGTGTTGGAGTTTCCTGCTTTGATATTTTCTATGGTTAAATTATTAGGAAGATGTCCTGGGCTGATAATTTCTACGCGATCATCGAAAACAAAAACCCGAATAGAAGCTGATATAAAATAGTCACGATGAACTAAGGCATTGACAATGATTTCCTCTAAAGCGATACGCGGTATTTCTGGCAACCCTACGCTATTGATGGTTTGATCACCTTGTATTTGCTTAATATTGGCAAGAATAAAACTAATCGTTTGTTGAAATATATCGGCTATTTTTCCTTCGATATTACGACTATCACTATAAGTTTCACCTGTGAGGTCAGTTCCAGGCAAACAGCCCGCTTTAACAATGAATGCGGGTAATCGAATGGATGGATTTTTTGCAAATAATAGTGCGCCCGTTAAGTTCAGCATCCCTTCATGTCCTAAATTTAAGTTTTGGATAGTCTGTTCCAAAGGCACTAATTGATTTTCAAGAGACTCGCCATAACGTCGCTGGAAAAAAGCACTGAAATAATCCATGTCCAGGTCAGCAATTGTTAGTCCGTTTGCAAGTGATTCGTCTCCGTGTAGCAATCCAGACGTTTGAAACAGACGTTGTATTTCTTCGCGCGAAGTTGATTTACGCTTATCAGAACCATTTTTTACCCAAAAATCACCTTTGTTATCCTGATAAGGTTTGTTGATGCCAGCGGGAATATTGATAATTACGACCAGACCAAATTCCGTCAGAATATTTTGTGTTGTTGGATTAATCGCAGGTCGAACATTTCCGCTCGCTACATTAGCAATTAGCTTGTTTAATTCCCTCAACTCCTCATTAGTTAAACCAACAATGACACCATCATCGTCAACACCGACGATAATTTTACCGCCCATACCATTGCTAAAAGCCACTATTTCTTGCGCCAATGACTCCGCACGAGTGATAATTTTTTTAAATTGATGCAGACTATCCTCGCCTTGAGCAAGGATAGTCATAAGCTCTACAGTTTCCATATTTGATATATCTCCTTACGGTGATTGAATGCTTCACGCCCACCTTCCATAATATCGACAATCGTTTTCTGTTGAGACAAATCATCAATACCACCGCTTTGAACGAAAACTGAATCGTCCATAAATGAACAAGCGTGTATTTGTTCAGCATCACCCAACACGGGAATATTCGGATTATGGGTTGCAAAGATGAACTGAATATTGGGTTTCAATTGCCGAACCAGCTTGATGACATCTTCATAAATGGTTTGATTATCCAAATCGTCTTCAGGCTGATCAATAATAATGACATCATTGTCACGCTGGCTTAACACAAAAAGAATCAATGCTGATGCGCGTTGTCCTAAAGAATGATGTTGTAGTTCCTTGCCGCGATACGTCACGGTAAATTTATTAGGTGTTTGATAGCTTAAAAGCCCTTTTAAATTATTGATGAACAAATCAACTAATAATTGCGGATTACTGCCAAAAGAGTTTTTAGCCTGATTAAAATCAGTATAAATAGCAACAAAATCCGAGTATTTATCAACCAGCCCCTGAAAGGTTGATTCTCGAATATTACTGCCTTTAAACATACTTTTCATAAACTCCAGAAAAGCCGTTTTATCTTCTTTATAGCCTAAGGTAATTTTTAAAGAAGAATTGCTCGTGCCTATTTTGTCAATTTCCGTTCTGATTAAAACGAACTCCTGATGCCACAAATCGTTTAATTTTTGCAGCTCTTGAACTAACAATTCTTCAAGCGACTGTTTTTGTTCGCTTTGCTTTGACAACACCGTTAAGAACTGACTTGCTTGAGCCAATTTCTGTTTTAAGCGTAAAAACTCATCTGAACTGATATTTTGGATGGCAGCCGTCTTTAATTCATCGGCTAACTTTCTTTCGCTTTCGGCAAACTCATCTACCAAACTTTGTCTTATGCCGATAAGTTCAGATTGTTTTTCAGATAGTTCAATCTTAGCCGACTCCATTGTTGCTAACTCTGTTTTAATCGTGTCAAGGCTATGAACAGCTTTAGCATAACTGGAAGCAAAACTATTGAATAACTCGCCGTTATGTTTAGAGGTATAGCCGCTAAAATTGGCTATATCGTCTTCATGCTGTGCCAATAAGTCTGTTAATCCCTGAATAAACTCCTCGACCAGCTCCACACCTTTTTTCATCTTGCGCATATCAGTATCAAAATCCAACCGCTTTTGCAGTTTTTCCTCAATACCATGATCTTTATACAAGCTAAGCCGATGCTCGGTATCTAGCTTTATTTTTGTTTGTTCTGCGATCTGTTCTTGGACATTAGTGACTTTCAACAAACGATCAACCTGTTCGCCAACAACTACCTTTTGCTCTGCAATCTTACGGCGACAGTCATTCAGTTTTGAACCTAATAATTTCTCAACCAAATCTCTTTCAAAGCCCTCCCCCGTACTGGCAAGGTCTTTTTGACCAAAATAAATCGGCTTATGTAACACGCTTTCCCGAATAGAAATACCTGGCTGTAATTTGTTATTGATAAACACAGTAGAGTAGTTTTCTTTCCAAACACGGCGAATCTCGTAAGCGTGACCATAGCGGTCAACGGCATGAATGATCACCTTGCCACCACTACCCAAGGTCAAGCAGACTAACTCCTGTTTGTATCCTTGATCGCCTGATTTTTCGCCAAAAGGAATATCCAGCACATAGCGCAATACTTCTAAAATAGACGATTTTCCGCTACCGCGAATACCAATAAAGGTATTTAATTCAGGCGAAAAATAAATTGTTTGACCTGCTAACGTACCGCCTTCAAACTGAATTTTTTTAATATAAGAGTGCTGATATTTAGGCGGATTATTCGTTACGCGGCTTTGACAATCGGTAAGAGCGTATTTAACGGCATCAAAAGAAAATGCACCGATTTTTAAATAACACGGCTGACCTTTGCCAATATCTTCTAAACACTTGGCATCAGAGCCTTCTAGTTCCGCTGGATACCAATCACCTAGCCATTGTTTTACTTTAACGCGCTCGTCATGCGTGACAACTTTTTGAAATCCCAAAGTTCTGCGCTTAAAAAACTCATTATTACCAAACTCCTGTAAACGTCCGCCCTTCAACTCATTCCATAATCCGCTTTTTTGCTCAACATGGGCAAACACCAGAAAAAAGTCTTTGTGATAGCCTTCAAGTTTTTTGATGGTGTCAATCAAACTTAAAGAGCTTCTGCCGTTTTCATGCTCATATTCGCTAGGCGTTTTACCTTCAAAGGCAGTGGTTAGAAACGGATTAATATAATCTTGACCATTGCCTAACCATTCATCGCTAAATACTACCAGTGTATGAATGCCATTCGCCCCATCACCAACCGATAACTCAACAGCAGGCAATAAAAAAATAGCTTTTTTTTCAGCCGTTTTGCGTAAGGCAATAAATTCAGCCTTGTCGAATTTATTGTGATTGGTGATAACAGCGACGCGAATACCTGCTTTTTCTAAAGCATCAACGTAGTTGCTGTGGTAATAATCGGCTTCACCCGTATAGGAAAACTCACGATCTGCCTGAGTATGCAAATGGAAATCAGCGCGTAACCACATTGCGCCGTGCTGAAAAATTTGATTTTGTTCTACACCCATTTCAGTATCCTATCCTTATCGTCGCTTGGAATATTGCTAACTGACAGTTTCTAGCTCTAACATTTCTAACAAATCACCGCGTCTAAAAGTGGCTGATAACTGTTGTAAAGAAATTTCTCTATTCCCATAACAGGCTGTTAGTGCGTTATTGACTGCCTGAATAGCCGCTTGCTGATAAGCTATTTGTTTGGTTTCAAAGCTATTTAGCAAAGCAGAAAATTCTCTATGCCCCAGATTTTCAAGCATGAGATTATGATCGGCTAATAGCTGTTTGCCAATTAGCATGGCAAGATAATGAGAGGCATAAGGTAAAAATGAGGGTGGATTTGCAGTAGTCGGTCTTTTGCGTTCGTTTTCGACAGTTCTAAAAATTAATACCGTTAATAAGGCTTGAGAGGCATTCAATCCATGAAAAATATCATCGTACAACTTACCAAAATGTTCTTTACGCCGAAACTTAGCTTGATGTGGTTTTCTACGCCAAATGGCTAACACCGATTCAGCAACAATTGAACTGGTCACTACACCAGAGCCACCACCGCCTTCTTCTCTTTGCCGTTTATAACTGTAGCCCAAGTCTTGCATACCAATTTCAAGCTGTTTTTGTATTTCATCATTAGAACGCAAATCGCGTAAATCAACTGGATTCTGACTGTTAGTTGCATAAGTAATATCACGGACAAAATCCTTTTGTGTATCAGCTAATTGATAAATCCGAATCATCACATAAGCGGATTCACCAACTACACCAGACAAGGCATTATTTAAGGTTTCCTGAATGGTTTTGCAGGTCTGCCCACCATTAATAACCTGCATATTCTTGATTTGAACTTTATAATCTGATTTTTGAAAAGCGTTATAATCAAATTTGTCACAAACTACCGTAACGCCATTGTTATAAAAATAGAATTTATCCGACTTGTCACTATCGCATAAGGTCTCATGAATCGCCATATTAAC
The DNA here is from genome assembly GCA_007280895.1 of Methylococcaceae bacterium. Classification (GTDB taxonomy): domain Bacteria; phylum Pseudomonadota; class Gammaproteobacteria; order Methylococcales; family Methylomonadaceae; genus Methylovulum. The sequence continues at coordinate 695 of QYQN01000122.1, read as the reverse complement.
GCGGTTAGTATGCAAGCCTAAATAGCGGCGAATATTGCGTTCTAATAATCTATCGCCATGTTCGTCAAACAATCGATGTATTTCCTGCACTGAAACCCGTCCAACCATCACCCGCATATAATTCATATCTTCAACAATCACTTGACCGTTTAATGTTAAGACTGCATCGACTGTTTTACTGCGTTGCAGAATTTTAACGATGGAATCATGGTTAAAATGAAAAAAACTGATTTTTTTACCATAATCTTTTTTAGCCTCGGTAATCCAATTTTCAGATTGAGTATTCCATTTCGCACCGTTATTGCACAAGATCACTCGAACATTGGGAATATAAGCATCGCGGATTAAAGAGCGAATTTCTTCAATTTTAGGGGCTATTTTTTCATTCAAGGTCACTCTACGATAGGGATCAAATAACACTTGCACCGTATCAACCGCTTTTTGCACACCATTTTCTGGAAAATTCGCTTCTCCCTCTAAATCTTTAACCTTGTATTTACCCTGAAACAGGGTGACTAAAAATTCGCCATCTTCAACCTCACCGATGTGCAAACCATCCACACCCGCATCATTGCCGCCTTCGGTTAATAATTCAGCCGCTTCATCCAGGCTAATTTCAAGACAAGTGGACATACAGAGAATGACAAAAGCCGCTGATTTTTTCTTATTAATGTCAGTGCCTGAGGGTAGCCAAT
>QYQN01000148.1 GCA_007280895.1 Methylococcaceae bacterium | reverse complement strand
TCGTCAATGACTGGGCGTTATATGACAATGCCGGTGAAGAACCGTTACTGATTGAATGGGGAGAAAACTGATGAAAGCATCCGAATTACAACTGGCAAAAAATCCTGACTTGATTGCTTCTGTAGCCGCTATCAAACGTGCAGCACAACAGGCAAGACAAACGGCTATACAAACCAACACAGCTATTGTTGTCATCAAGGATGGCGTGTTATGCAGAATATCTGCTGAAGAACTTAAGAAACAGGCAATGACATGAGCGATAAAGCATTTCAAACTGTTGCAGGGCGATTAAGTTTACGTAAACCGCAACGTGATTCGTTGGAGGCTTTACAGCGAGCCATTGCCGTATCACCTGATATACTTCATCCTAAACCTAATCTAGCTGACCTGTTAGAAACCTTAAAACTTGAGTTTCCCAAGCTATCCGATTTTGAACGGGAGTTTCCATCCCTGTGTTTTGCCTTGGCAACTGGTGTTGGAAAAACTCGCTTGATGGGTGCGTTTATTAGTTATTTACACATGGCGCATGGCATTAGCAATTTTTTTGTCTTGGCACCCAACCTGACTATTTATAACAAGCTGATTGCCGATTTTACGCCCAACACCCCAAAATATGTGTTTAAGGGCATTGCTGAGTTTGCCATCAACTCACCCAAAATCGTTACTGGTGATGATTATGAAGTAAAGGGTCGTGCATTTGATATTTATACGTCAATTTCCATCAACATTTTCAACATTTCAAAAATCAATTCCGAAGTGCGTGGTGGCAAGTCGCCAAAGATTAAACGCTTATCAGAATACTTAGGCGATAGTTACTTTAATTATTTGGCAGAACTGCCAGATCTAGTATTGTTGATGGATGAATCTCACCGTTATAGAGCGGATGCCGGTGTGCGTGCCCTCAATGAATTAAAGCCTTTATTGGGCCTAGAATTAACGGCAACACCGTTTACGGAAAGCAGCAAAGGCCCAGTACCCTTTAAAAACGTTGTCGTTGATTATCCTTTATCAATGGCAATGGATGATGGCTTTGTCAAAGAGCCTGCCGTGGTCACGCAACGTAATTTTGATGCGACGCAACACACTAAAGAAGAAGTGGAGCGCATTAAGTTAATGGATGGTATTCGCTTGCATGAAGCAACCAAAGTGGAGTTGCTGACCTATGCGCGTGAAAATGATGTCGCTGTCGTTAAACCCTTTATGCTGGTCATTGCCCGAGATACGACACATGCCTCGCAGTTGCTTGAACTGATGGAGTCCACGGCATTTTTTGATGGCCGCTATAATGGCAAAATAATTCAAGTAGATAGCAGTAGAACCGGTGCTGCTGAAGAAGAAATGATTAGCCGATTACTGGCAGTGGAAAGCAAAGATGAGCCCACAGAAGTAGTGATACACGTTAACATGCTAAAGGAAGGTTGGGATGTTACCAACCTGTACACCATAGTGCCTTTACGCGCCGCCAATGCCCGAACCTTAATTGAGCAATCAATTGGCCGTGGCTTGCGCTTACCTTATGGCAAACGCACCGGAGTAACAGCTGTAGATCGCTTAAACATTGTGGCCCATGACCGTTTTCAGGAAATAATTGATGAAGCCAATAACCCTGCCAATCCGTTGCGCTTGAAGCAGGTCATTCTTGATGCCCCTTCAGATGATGTAAAAACTGAAAGTGTTGCCGTCAGTTCAAATCTTGAAACGATGATTACCGGCAACACAGCTGGCATAGCTTATCCGACATCGGGTACCACCAATCCACCGTTGTTTAATAGCGTTGCAGAAACGGCAGTTGCACACTATGCCATGACTGAATTGAACAAATTTCAACACAGTCCTTCTACAGTTGCCACCAGCAAAGCATTATTACATGGGCATGTGCAGGCATCGGTTGTTCAAGCCGTTACCGAACATTTAAGTCTTGGGCAGCAGACGTTACCTGAAGATGATAAACCTGTTGACGTTGCTGATATTGTTGCAAAGGTTACTGCTTTGATGGTCAAGCAAACCATAGATATTCCGCGAGTCGTGGTTGTGCCAAAAGGTGAAGTCAGTTATGGCTACAAACTCTTTACATTGGATATGAGCGGCTTGAATCTGCAACCTTCAGAGCGGGATATTCTAATTCAAAGCCTGCAAACAAATGAACAAGAATTGATGGCGTCACAAATTGGTTTGAGTGAAGCAAAGCCTGAAAATTACATTGTCCGTGCATTGATTGATTATGACGATATTTCTTATGATGACCATGCTGATTTGATTTATGAATTGGCTACGCAAGCTGTAAAGCATATACAAAGCTATCTATCATCTGTTGATGAAGTGAATAACGTTTTGAGTAATAATAGTCAATTACTCGCCAAGACTATACGCACTCAAATGGCTGAACATTTTTGGGAGCTGGCTGATACTTATGAAGTCGTCGTAAATAATGGTTTTACGCCCTTAAAGAATTGCGCTTATACCGTTGCTGCCGGACAAGCCATACATTCATATCGTGATACTGTAACCGATAAAAGCAAGATTAAGCAGATGCTGTTTGGTGGATTCAGCAGTTGTTTATACCCCTTTCAGAAATTTGATTCCGACACGGAACGCCGCTTTGCTGTGATTATGGAACGCGACGCACAAAAATGGTTTAAACCAGCAAAAGGCCAGTTTAAGATTTATTACAAAGACGGCGCTGAGCATCCAGAATATGTGCCAGACTTTGTTGCAGAAACAAATGATTATGTTTTGATGATCGAAACTAAGTCACAAGCTGAAATGACCGATAACAAAGTACAAGCAAAAGCCGATGCAGCAGTAAAATGGTGTGAGAATGCAGGCGAGTATCTGCTAAAAAACGGTGGCAAGGCTTGGAAGTATTTGTTGATACCCCATGATGAAGTTAAAGAAAACTTTCAGCTGGGGGATTATGTCAGGAAGTTTGAACGAGTCTGAGGGTTATTTGAAAGCTAGCTAAATAATGGTTGAAATGATGGCCCTTTGAAATAACTCGCCGGTTGTAAAAGTGGTCAATATTGAATATTTAATGACACTCGCCACTTTCACCTTGAGATTTGTTACTAATGGAAGGGGGCCCTATTTTGATTGCTGGGCCTCGGCAGGGCTGATTGGCGTCGATCTATTTCCGGTTCCGTCTTGCGCATTCTAAGTCGTTTTCAGGTAACCGTTGAAATTTAGTCAGTTGGAGATAGTTGAATGATGTAAAATATACCTTGGTCTAGTTGCTGAGTCTGGCTCTGAAAATCCTCGTGTCGACGGTTCGATTCCGCTCCTGGGCACCATGTTATACGCACCAACTAAGCCGACCCATCACGTCGGTTTTTTTATGCCTGAAGGTTTTTAATCAGGTTTTCGTTCTATCTCCAGTCAACAGAACACTTAGGCGCACAGCTGTATTGCACCCAACCCCGAGCCACAACGCGTTGCACCACAGCTAACTCCTATTACGACCTATGCACTAAATGTCATAATAAAACTTAGCACACTACTACAAACTCAAAGAACAATATGATAACAGGTAAACTCAGATGCCAAGTCAATAAAATATGGGAAGCATTTTGGACAGGGGGCATTAGTAACCCACTTACCGTCATTGAACAATTCACCTTTCTACTCTTCTTACGCCGACTCGATGAACAACAATTATTAGCGGAAATGTTATTATCAGCACAATTGAATTTCAATATCAAAACAACTTCATGCTTAAACAAAAGGTCTGTGCCGGTCTGAGTTTGCAACCCATACGCATCAACCTAAAGAGTTAATTCATCACGAAAGGAATCCTTATACCCACTACTATTTTTTGATTTATTTGCCCGCTAGTTCAGGTATTATGTGCCGTTTGAAATCAAATGATATTGGCGTATTTGTGAATCCCCTTGATTTGTTATTTCGGGTTGGACCCGCTATTCAGGTGATCTTTGAATTAGGTTATGAACCTAAATGGGAGTTGTTTCACGAGTTAACCCCTGACCACTATCAGCAACTGGAAAAAGAAGGAAAGGATTTATCTAAACGGTGGTTTACTATTATTCCAAAAAACCCAAAACATGATGTTCCAGAGTTGCTCATTGTTGATGCAAATGAAGCAAAAACACTCATGGATGCAGCCAAATATATAAATCATTTATGTGAGAAAGCAGAACCGCAGGATAAGTTTTTATCATTTGATGATAAATTGAACTATGCGGCAACGCTACTGCCTACGGTTTTTAGTCAGTCGTCAAAATATGCAGAGAAAAAAACGCCTTACTTGAGGAGAGTAAAGTGAAACATTGCACTCTACCTCCAAAATAATGGACAAACCACGATTAATTAATCATAAGTAAACCCTAAGTTTTGCTTGGGAACTCATAAAGTTTGACAATTACGCGAATCATCGAAAGACTCCCTATCTGTGAACCGCCTAAAAGTCATTGCAACAACACTACGGCAGGGCAGTTGTCATGAGATATTCCTAGCGTAAGCTTAACGTGTTCGCCTGCACCTCATCCACCATCCCTAAAAGCAAAACACTTTGTTTGAATTTACAGACTAATCCTGCTAGCTTTCAATGTTTATTGTTAACCGTTGCGCCAAGAAACCCTATAAAATTCATAAACCCAGTATTAACTTAACCACACAATATTACCCAACTTTACTTACAAAAGGCTACTTAAATGATTGAATTTAATGACGTACCTAGTCCTTTTTGCGGCATTGGCACGGATGACCTGAGCATTCAGGTTGACGGTCTGTCGTTAAAGGTACTCACCAATGGGTGCAGCGTAAATACCCCCTTATTTGAACATCCCATTACCGACACCGAAGCACGCGTTAAGGGTCAACCTGTGTGTCTTGAGGACGCAATTGCGGCGGCGGCAGCGCTTCTGCGTAGCAGTCAACAAGCTTTGTTTGGTGGCTGCGCCACTGATGTTAATGGAATGCGCGCCCTGCTTTCCTTAGCGGATAACACGGGTGCCTTCTTAGAAAACCTAAATTTTGCAGGGGCACGAAATAATTTTTTAGCTCTACAAGATTCAGGGTGGATGAATACCACCTTAGCTGAAGTTAAAAATCGCTGTGATGTATTACTGATCATCGGCACCGATTTAGAACAATTTGCCCCTCGCTTTTTTGAACGTTATCTCTGGACTGACGCTATGTTTTTGCCAGATAGCTCGCAACGGCAAATTATTTACTTAGGTAAAGCCCCGTCAGGACAAGCTGCCACCTCGCCCACTGGTAAAGCGCCGCGCATCATTGACTGCGCACCCGAGGATTTACCTGAAGTTTTAGCCGTCTTACGCGCTTTGGTTAAAAAGCAGCCTATTCGTGCTGAGCAGGTCGCAAACCTTGCTATTGCTGACTTAAGCACGCTTGCCGAGCAACTTAGCACAGCTAAGTATGGTGTAGTGACGTGGTTAGCAGGTGCCTTTGATAAGGCTCATGGCGAACTTAGCGTACAAATGTTGTCAGAGATGATTAAAGACCTAAATGCTAACACACGTTGTTCAGGCTTGCCGTTATCGGGCAAAGAAGGCGATCAAACGGCCAACCAAGTCTGTGGCTGGACCACAGGTTATCCAGCACGCCTTAGTTTTAATCAGGGTTACCCTGAATACGATCCTTTTTTATATGACAGCACCCAGCTTCTAGCGAATAACGAAGTGGATACTTTAGTATGGGTGCACGCGTTTAATGCTACCGCTCTGCCGCCCGTTACTAAACTTCCAACCCTCGTTATTGGACGCTCAGGTATGCAGTTTGACACTGAACCAGAGGTCTATATTCCAGTTGGTACGCCAGGCATTGATCATACCGGTCATGCTTATCGAATGGATAATGTCGTGGCTATCCGCCTTAAAAAATTACGCGATTCAGGTCTACCAAGCACGGCCGACGTTCTGCATCGCATTCAACTCGCTTTATAAGGAATTCTCATGTTAACCAAACTCACTGGCGGCACGATTTACGATCCCGCTAATGGCATTGCGGGTCAGCAACACGATATTTACATTCAAGACGGACGCATTGTTAATCCGCCGACTGCTGATCAAGCTATCGATCAGGAATACAACTTACAGGGCAAAGTGGTGATGTCGGGTGCTATTGATATGCACACTCATATTGGTGGTGGCAAAGGCAATATTGCCCGCATGCTGATGCCTGAAGATCATCGTGCTGACCCCGTCGCGCGCACCCATATTTGTCGTTCAGGTTGCGGTCATGCGATGCCCAGCACCTTTATTACGGGCTATCGCTACGCCGAAATGGGCTACACCAGCTGTTTTGAACCAGCAATTCTGCCCATCAATGCGCGTCAAGCACACATGGAAATGGCTGACATTCCTATTATTGATAAAGGCGGTTATGTCATGTTGGGCAGTGATGATTATTTACTGCGCATGTTAACGGCTAAAAAAGATCAACAAGCTATTAACGATTATGTTGCATGGACTATCCAAGCCGCCAAAGCAATTGGCGTTAAAGTGGTTAATCCAGGCGGCATTAACGCTTTTAAATTTAATCAACGCAAGCTTGATTTAGACGAACAAAACAACCATTACGGCGTAACCCCTCGGGAAATTTTGCACGTCTTAGCCACGGCCGTTAAAGCCATCGGCGTAAGTCATCCCTTACATGTTCATGGCTGTAACTTAGGCGTGCCAGGCAATATGCACACCACCTTAGATACCATTCAAGGCATGGCGGGCTTGCCTATGCACTTAACGCATATTCAATTTCATAGTTATGGCACCGAAGGTGATTTCAAATTTTCTTCAGGTGCTGCTCAAATTGCTGAAGCCATCAATAAAAATAAAAACATTACTATTGATGTTGGGCAAGTGTTATTTGGGCAAACCGTGACGGCCTCTGGCGATAATATGCGCCAACACGCAAACCACAAACATGCTAACCCTAATAAATGGGTCACCATGGATATTGAATGTGATGCAGGCTGTGGCGTGGTTCCGTTTAAATACAAAGATCAAAACTTCGTCAATGCCTTGCAATGGGCGATTGGCTTAGAAACCTTCTTATTAGTTGATGATCCTTGGCGTATTTTTCTTACTACTGATCACCCTAATGGCGCGCCTTTTACCAGCTATCCACATTTAATTCGTTTGTTAATGGATAAAAGTTTCCGTAACGATATGCTGGCGACACTGCATCCTGAAGCGCAAAAAATGACCACGCTGGCGTCAATTGATCGCGAATATTCTCTCAATGAAATCGCTATCATGACGCGTGCTGGTGCAGCTAAATTAATTGGCCTTAAAGACCGTGGTGGCTTAAGTGCTGGAAATTGGGCAGACATCACGGTTTACACCGAACACAGCAATCGTGAATTAATGTTTACCAAACCTGATTATGTTTTTAAAGATGGTACCTTGGTGGTGCTTAATGGCAGCGTAGTGGCAACGCCTTGGGGCACAACTCATACCATTAAACCCAACTATGATGCCTCTGTAGAAAAAGAATTACAGAGCTACTTTGATCGTTATTTAACAATGAAACTAGGTAACTTTAAAATGAGTGATGATGAAATCACCGAAGATGGACGCGGTCACATTACCGTGCACCCTTTAGCAGGAGACGTAGCATGATTATTAACGGAGTCACAATAGACGCAACCTTTGCCGAAGCGTTTCCAATGAAAGCCACCCGCGCCATTATCACGGCGCAAAATGAAAAATGGGCATTAATTGCAGCACAAGCGATGACCGGCTTTGCCACCTCGGTGATCGCTTGTGGATGTGAAGCAGGCATTGAACGATGCTTAACTCCTGAAGAAACGCCTGATGGTCGCCCAGGAGTAGCCGTTCTGATTTTTGCAATGGGTGGCAAAGGGCTAGCAAAACAGCTAGAAACTCGCGCTGGTCAATGCGTATTAACTTCGCCTACCTCGGCATTATTTGCAGGTATTGAGAGCGATATCAAGATTCCTTTGGGTAAAAATTTACGCTATTTTGGGGATGGCTTCCAAATTGCTAAAGTCATCGATCAAGCGAGCCTTAACCCTAGCTTAGCCCAATCATCTAGCACCACAAAACGTTATTGGCGTATTCCTGTCATGGACGGCGAGTTTTTAACCGAAGCCACTACCGGTCAGGTTGAAGCCATAGGCGGTGGCAATTTCTTAGTCTTAGCGACCTCTCAACCTCAGGCGCTGGCCGCATGTGAAGCAGCAATCGACGCCATGAAAAAAATCCCTAATGTGATTATGCCATTTCCAGGCGGCGTTGTGCGCTCAGGCTCAAAAGTAGGTTCCAAATATAAAGCATTAAACGCCTCCACCAACGATGCCTTTTGCCCTACCCTAAAAGGCATGACTAATACCGATTTATCGGCTGATATTGAATCGGTCATGGAAATCGTCATCGATGGCTTAACTAAAACAGACATTGATCTAGCTATGCGTGTTGGCATTGAAGCCGTGTGCGCTTTAGGTGCACAACACGGTATTAAACGCATCAGTGCCGGCAATTATGGTGGCAAATTAGGACCCTTCCACTTTCATTTACAGGAGATTATGGCATGAGTGCATTAACCTTCACCTTAACGATCCAACCCAATCAGCGCGTCGATATGTCGCCGTTAGTCTGTCAAGCCTTACAACAGCGAGAGCTTTCAGAAATCGCCGCAATGCCTTTACACTGCGGCAAAAAAACTCTCCGCGTTGATGAATTATTCACTATTTCAGGAAGCGATAGCTCGCATATCATCATTAAAAACAGTTTTAATAAGCTTGATTTTATTGGTAAAAACTTGGCTGGTGGTCGCATAACTGTGGAAGGCGATGTGGGGGCTTACCTAGGTTTAGGCATGCTCGCGGGCAGCATCAGCGTGGTCGGCAATACCGGCCTTTACGCTGGCGCTGAAATGAAAAAAGGCTATCTTGAAATCAATGGGAATACTGGCGATTTTTTAGGCGGCGCTTTACCTGGTAATAAAATAGGCATGAAAGGCGGACTTATTTTAGTTAAAGGGGACGCTGGTGCGCGCGTAGGCGATCATTTACGCCGTGGCATGATTTTAATTGAAGGAAATACTGGCGATTATTGTGGCTCACGCATGATAGCTGGCACCATTGCTGTCATGGGTACAACGGGTCAGCATGTAGGGTATGCCATGCGTCGCGGCACCTTACTACTCTGGAATACACCACACATTTCGGCTAGTTTTAATGATTGCGGCACCCATACGTTGGCCTTCTTACCTATCATATTTAAAGCTTTTGCCACGTTAAATTCACGCTTTGCAGAGTCCTCGACCGCTTTCAATCGGGTGCAGCGTTATGCTGGTGATATGGCAGAAATGGGACGTGGGGAAATTTTAGTTAAACACTAAAATAATGCGACAATGCTGACTTGATTGACCTAAAAAAGGAGAACAAAGCAAATATCTTTGTTCTCCTGCTCTTGGGGTTGCCTTACTTAACTATACGTTATTTTCCCAATACGTCATTTCGCGCACCTTCTGCAATAACCATTACTTGTGCTAACAACGCTTCAGGCACATTTAATTCTGTTAAGGTTGCCCCTAAATGCTCCATCACCGCATCAAAATGATCATCATTTAAACCTATTTTCACTAGATGCTCATGAGCTTTGCGTAAATCTAAACCCGTATAATAATTGGGTCCACCAAATGCCATCGTGAAAAAAGTCTTTTGTTTTGCAATTAATTTTTCAGTATCTACTTTGTCAAAAAAACGATTAATACGATAATCTTCCAACACTTTACGATAAAAAATTTCAACCGCCGCAGCAACCGCTGGTGCACCACCTAATTGCTCAAACAAGCTTGCCGTATTAGTTACTTCTTCGCTCATGATTTTCTCCAGTAATTTAGTTATTATTGTTCTACATGATAGTGCCTAGATAAATAACACTACACAAGGTAAGCATACTGCTTACTTTAAAAGTGTATTACATGCGTTTTACTTATGCAATAAATCACGATGATAAGTAATGCTGTGCAAACCATCTCGAAATCACGTCGAGCCATTGACATGATGTGAACCACACCTTGTTGATTGTGAACCCAATAATTACAAAACACGAACGTATCGTTAAATAGAGAATAAACCCCAGACATAAAAAAACCGCTCGTAAGCGGTTGTATTTATTGGAGGTTGCGGCCGGAATCGAACCGGCGTAGATGGCTTTGCAGGCGGTATGATTTTTTTATATATCAATATGTTATATAAAAACCACTTCAAGGCGCAGTATTGCATCTAAAGCTGTGATAGTGAAATTGCTCTAATTTGACAACTCCAAAATGTTTCGAGTAT
>QYQN01000014.1 GCA_007280895.1 Methylococcaceae bacterium | reverse complement strand
TAGGCGGCAGCAGGGTGATTTGGCCTCTATTTGTAACGGCTTTGTAGCGGCGAGAAGTCATGTGTTTTTGTATTAATTATTATACTTATCAGATAGATATATTATACCACGCTGGTTATGTAATAATACTTTCACAGTCTCACTTGCGACTTCAGAACCTTTAAATACAACAAAACCATCCGAAACACGATTACCCTTTCCATTCGCACCACGAGCAGCTGTTATGTATAGAAGTTCGGCTTGCATATTCGCTTCTGTGACTTCTTTAACAAGTGGTTCAAAAACCTTGAACCCCATCGTATTAATGAGCATTTTCACATACTCGATAAATTCTTCCATTTCAGCTTGATCAGCTTCCGATATTGATGAGCGAGTTGGAGTGTTACCGTTTTGTATCTCATAGCGTGAAGCATTTGTAGCTATTTCGAAAAGGCGAGATTCTAAATATTTAATATGCGCTTTATTTAAATTTTCATCTTTGCTTATAAACACTACTGATTCGTTCCAAAATTCTTTTTCAGAAATATGCTGTACAAGTCTGCTATATACATTTTCAGCTTCACCAATATAAACCTTTGGCGTAGATGTAGATGATTCAGCTTTACCAAACAATAAATATACAGCAGTGCTTTTAAGCTCCTCTCTGCCAGCACAATCTTTAACTTTTCCGCGCGGAATTCTATATGCCTTTCCAGTCCAGTCCAGTTTGAAAGCTCACATATCACACGTCCGTCGGGGGTCTGCATCCATCAAGAATAGTTTTATTGTTTTTCCATATTTTGCATTGAACATTATTAATCCTAATTAAAATTACACTTAACAAGTTTTGTAGGGGGCGCGCATACTATTTAAAAAAATCACCTGAGTAGCAACCCTTTAATATTGGTGAAGTGCTGATCCTTTGTGTAAACCGGCAAACCCTTCTGAAACGCGACGGCGGCTATCCAAATGTCGTTAGTAGGGATTGGCGTTCCATTGTTTTTTAGTTGATCGAGAATCAAGCAGTAAAACTCAGCTGTCCCTTCATCAATGCTGTAGAGCGTTACTCTGGGAGAATCAAGAAACTGGTTGAGTTCCTGACGATTACTTTTTTCTTTATTTCCCGCTTTAAACCCCGACAGGAGTTCACCAATTGAGATTGCGGTAATGCCAATATGGGCAACTTGCTGAAGAATCTCAATTATTTCGGCATCGCCTCGCATTGCGTGGGAGTAAATATTGGTATCAATCAATAGCGCGTTCATTTCCAAAGCTCATCATCAATCTGAGATTCGCTGTCAATTTTCCCCTGGATTTTATGGAATTCGCTATCGGTCCACTGACCGAACAGAAAATCCAAATCGTGGAACTTCTGGGTAAAATGCTTTTTTTTATGTAAGCCTGTATGTTCCTTTAGCACATCCAGCACCAGTTGATTAACGCTTATTCCGCTTGCTTGCGCTTGTTGTTTCAGTGTTGTTGCCAGGGCAGGATCAATTCCGCGTATAGACAGGTTGCTCATGTTTACTCCTTGAAATAAATGAATGCACTTTGCTTGCATGTTATGAAGGCGCTAGTGGTTTGTCAACAAGGGATAAAATTACAGTCGTTTAAGTATTTAATTTATTGTGCTGTTTATTACAAAACCTAAACCGATGGCTGTAATGTTTCCAACAATACTGCTCACCAATCAAAAACAATACTGATATAAATCAACACAATAAAATATTATGACGTCAATGGCATGACCTGTGCTTTTACTTTTAGTAAACCCACAAACCAGGTCAGCCACTATGCAATTACCCGTATTAAACGATGCAAGTTCCCACGCAGAGCATGGGAAAAAGGGCGGCTGCGAAGCCAGTTCATGCGGTACCACCGAAACTCAAATGGATGCGATACCTGATTCCATTCGGGAAAAGATCCAGAATCATCCCTGCTATTCGGAAGATGCCCACCATTATTTCGCCCGCATGCATGTTGCCGTGGCGCCGGCCTGCAATATCCAGTGCCATTACTGTAACCGCAAATACGATTGCTCCAATGAATCGAGGCCCGGCGTGGTTTCCGAATTGCTGACGCCGGATCAGGCCGTTAAAAAGACCATGGCGGTGGCCGCTAATATTCCGCAAATGACCGTGCTGGGCATAGCCGGTCCCGGCGATCCGTTAGCCAACCCTGAACGCACTTTTGAAACATTTAGGCGTTTAAGCGAAGAAGCCCCCGATATTAAGTTATGCGTGTCCACGAATGGCCTGGCTCTGCCTGATGCGGTAGAGGAATTGGCCAAACACAATATCGATCATGTGACTATCACCATTAACTGCGTTGATCCTGAAATCGGCGCGAAAATTTATCCGTGGATTTTCTGGAAGAACCGCCGCATTACCGGGGTAAAGGGCGCAAAAATCCTGATCGAGCAACAGCAAAAAGGTCTGGAGATGCTGATTGCCAAAGGCATTCTGGTTAAGGTCAACTCGGTGATGATTCCCGGCGTCAACGATCAGCATTTGGCTGAAGTCAGTCGGGTCGTTAAAGCCAAAGGCGCATTTTTGCATAATGTGATGCCGCTGATTTCGGAGCCAGAGCATGGCACTTTTTATGGCGTGATGGGCCAACGCGGACCTACGCCCGAGGAATTGCAGGACTTGCAGGATAGCTGTTCCGGCGATATGAACATGATGCGCCATTGCCGCCAGTGCCGCGCCGATGCGGTGGGCATGTTGGGTGAAGATAGGGGCGACGAGTTTTCTCTGGATAAGATTGAAGACATGGACATCGATTATCCGGCGGCGATGGAAAAACGCAAGGTGATTCATCAGGCCATCCAGGCTGAAATGGACAGTAAACGTTTGGAAAAAACCGCAAAAGCCGAGCAACAGAAACAACAACCCAAACTTATAACACGTCCTGTCCTGATGGCGGTAGCCACCAGCGGTCAAGGCGTGATCAACCTACATTTTGGCCATGCCAAAGAATTCCTGATTTATGAAGCCTCACCAGAGGGTGTGCGATTTATCAGCCATCGTAAAGCCGATCAATATTGCGGCGGCGATTCTACCTGCGGCGACGGTGAAAGCACCTTGCAACTGACTATTCGCGCTTTGGCAGGCTGCGAGGCGGTGCTCTGTTCAAAGATCGGCTATGAACCCTGGGAAATGTTGGAAGCGGCCGGTATTGCCCCGAACGGCGAACATGCGCTGGAACCGATCGAGGAAGCGGTATTGGCGGTTTACAAGGAGATGGCGGTGGCGGGCAAGTTGGATGATGTTCCTGAGTCGGTTAGGGCTGTTGCGTAGTTATCGTTCCCACGCTCCGGCGTGGGAATGTCGTAGAGATGCTCCGCGTCTCGCACCGCTGGAGCGGTGTGAATCTGTTCCCACGCCGGAACGTGGGAAACATAAACAATCCAGGAGTCTGCCATGGCAGTAAAAATCATTGAATCCTGTGTAAATTGCTTTGCTTGCGCACCGGTCTGTCCAAGTAAAGCCATTTATGAGGCAAAGCCGCATTTTTTGGTTGATAGTAAAAAATGCACCGAATGCGAGGGCGATTTCCCGGTTTTTCAATGCGCCAGTATCTGTCCGATTGAGGGCGCGATTCTGGACTCATTAGGACTGGCGATAAACCCGCCCGGCTCGTTGACCGGCATTCCGCCGTAAAAAATGGCTGCAGCCATGGCTGAATTACAGTCCCACTAATCGAGGACCTTCTGATGGCTACTGTCACTTTTTATGAAAAGCCCGGCTGTATTAACAATACCCGGCAAAAGAAGTTATTAGTCGCAGCGGGTCATCAGGTAGTGGCTTTAAATTTATTGACTGAACGCTGGCAGCCTGAGCGCTTACGGCCTTTTTTCGGTAAATTGTCGGTACGAAACTGGTTCAATAATAGCGCCCCGGCGATCAAGCAGGGCGAGATTGAGCCTGAGAACCTGACAGAACAGGAGGCGCTTGCGCTGATGGTGAACTTTCCGTTGTTAATTCGTCGCCCGCTGATGCAGGTCGGCGACCACTTAATGGCCGGATTCGATCAGTACGAGGTCGATAACTGGATAGGCTTAAAGGAAACTACGAGCTATCAGGATATGACAAGCTGCCCGCGAGCGCTTGCACAAAGCAGTTGTTGCGGTCATGAGTAAGCTGCCGCAGTTAACGATAAACGGGCTAGCTCAGGCAGTCCAGCTATCCGAGCGGGTTCATTGGATAGGCGCGCTTGATCCCTCATTGCGCACCTTCGACATTATTTTAAAAACCGCCAACGGCACGACTTACAACGCCTATGTGGTCAGAGGCAGCGAGGGTATTGCGGTTATCGATACGGTCAAGGAAGGTTTTTCCAGCGATTTTTTCGCCCGTCTGGAGTCGGTAGCCCGTTATGACGAAATCAAGGTCATCGTCCTGAATCATCTGGAACCCGATCATACTGGCGCCTTGCCTGAACTGATGCGCCGGGCGCCGCAAGCCCGCGTGTATATTTCGCAGAAAGCGCAATCCATGCTGAAGGCCTTGTTAAAGCAGGATGAGTTTGATTACACGCCAGTGATGACCGGCGACCAAGTCTCGTTAGGGGATCGCAGCTTAGCGTTTTTCCACACCCCTTATTTGCATTGGCCGGATACCCAATGCACCTATTTGGTCGAAGAACAAACTTTGTTTTCTGGCGATGTATTTGGCTGTCATTTTTGTGATGTGCGGCTGTTTAACGATGAAGTCGGCGACTTTCGCTTTTCGTTTGAATATTACTATGCCCATATCATGCGGCCGTTTAAAGACTATGTAAATCGGGCGCTGGCTTTGCTTGAACCGCTACCTTTAACGACTATTTTGCCTGCGCATGGCCCTTTGTTACGCGATCAACCGAAAAAATATGTACAGCGCTACCGTGAATTATCAAGCGCAGTCTTACAAAGTGAAATCAGCACCGGCGAAAAAACCCTGTTGATCTTCTATATCAGCTCCTATGGCAATACCCGGCGCATGGCCGAAGCGATTTATGAGGGCGCTATGGAAGTAGAGCATGTGCGCGTCTCCCTGTATGACCTGGAAGGCAGTGAAATAACGCCATTTGTCGATTTAATAGAAGGTGCGGATGGCATCATCTTCGGCACGCCGACCATTAACGGTGATGCGGTTAAACCGGTATGGGATTTATTGTCCTCGTTGGCGGTTATCAATCTTAAATCGAAACTGGGCGGCGTTTTTGGCTCCTATGGCTGGACCGGAGAAGGCGTGAAAATGGTTGAGGATCGCTTGCGCGGTCTCAAATTGCGTGTGCCCATTCCGGGAATACGCATTAAGTTAATTCCGACAGATGAAGAAATCGAAAGCTGTCGCGAATTTGGGCAGAACCTTGCGCAGGATCTCTTGGGTTTAAGACAACCCCGAGTCATTGATATGGCCGATCTTGCCTAACAATTTTTTAACACACTAGGAGAACAACAATGGCGAAAGCGTCAATTACCTTTGAAGATATTAATGTTACCGTTTCGGCGCCTTCGGGCACCCGACTTATCGAAATTTCAGAAAAAGTCGGCTCGGGCATTGTGTATGGCTGCCGTGAAGGCGAGTGCGGCACCTGCATTACGAAAGTAACGGAAGGCTGGGACAATCTGACCGAAGCGTCTGTGCTTGAAGATAAAATCCTCCGCGAAAACATGGCCGGCAAACATAATCGGCTGGCTTGTCAGGCGCAGGTGCTAGG
>QYQN01000145.1 GCA_007280895.1 Methylococcaceae bacterium | reverse complement strand
CGTCCTCTAGTCACTTAGGTGAATACCTCGTGCCTCGTGGCGAACCAAAATTTGATGAAGCGTTTGGACAGGTTGAGACCTTTCATCATGAATTAGCCTTTGATGTGCCCCTGCTTCGTGCTACAAATCAAGCGCACACACAGGTGTTGAATGCAAAGTTTCAAGGCTGTGCAGATCGCGGCGTGTGCTATCCGCCCATGGAAAAAACCATCTCGCTTACCCTCCCAAGCGCGTCTGAATTATCGCACGCCACGCCCGCACCCCAACAAAATACGGCATTGTCAGAGCAAGATCACATTGCGCAAGCATTGCATAAGGATAGCTTTTTCATGACCTTACTTAGCTTCTTTGGCTTTGGTGTGTTGCTCTCTTTAACGCCCTGTATTTTTCCGATGATTCCTATTTTGTCAGGCATTATTGTTGGTCATGGGCAACGCGTAACCGTTAGACGAGGCTTTGCGTTATCACTTAGTTATGTCGTGGCGTCGGCATTAACCTATACCGTTTTTGGTGTTTTAGCCGCTTTATTTGGCAGTAATTTACAAATTATCTTTCAACAACCGTGGGTCATTGTGTTATTTAGCGGTGTGTTTGTGGTGCTGTCATTGTCCATGTTTGGCTTTTATCATCTTGAGCTACCAAAATCTCTACAAGCAACGCTGCATAATTCCAGTGAACTTCATCGTGATGGCTCTCTTTTAGGTGCAGCCATAATGGGTGCATTATCGTCATTAATTATTGGCCCTTGTGTCGCTGCGCCATTAGCGGGGGCATTAATATTTATCGGTCAATCCGGTGATGTGTTGCTGGGAGGCAGTGCGTTATTTGTAATGGGGTTGGGCATGGGTTTGCCGTTGTTAATACTGGGTGCTTCTGCTGGCAAGCTATTACCCAAAGCAGGCACTTGGTTAAATGCAACCAAAGCGGTGTTTGGTGTCCTCATGTTAAGCGTGGCCTTGTGGATGTTAACGCGAATTCTGCCAGCCGAAATCAGTATGCTGCTTTGGGCAATATTATTAATTATTTCCAGTGTTTATCTGCATGCATTAGACCCTTTGCCCGTCTCCAGCACTGGCTGGGCGAAGCTCTTTAAAGGCATTGGCGTAGTGATGTTGCTGTATGGCGTGCTATTAGTTATGGGTTATGGGTTGGGTAATACCAATCCTTTAAGTCCATTAGTGGGTGAACACAGTCTTTCCGGCGCAAACAATGCCTCCATAAAAAGCAGTAAAATCAACTTTCAACGCGTTACCACGCTGGTTGAGCTAACGCAAAAACTTGCTCAAGCAACGGCAAATCATCAGCGCGTGATGCTAGATTTTTATGCTGATTGGTGTATTTCGTGTAAAGAAATGGAAGCCTATACGTTTACCAATGCGCAGGTAAAAAGCGCCTTAGATGAGATTGTCTTGCTGCAAGTGGATGTCACGCAAAACTCAGCAGACGACCAAGCATTACTAAAGAAATTTAATTTAATTGGTCCGCCAGCCATTATGTTTTTTGATAACACAGGACACGAACTTAGTCATCAGCGTGTCATTGGCTATCAACAGGCAGAACAATTTTTGCAAACACTGCACCAGGTTAAGCAATGAAAAATATTGGCTTAATATTGATCGCATTACTGGCCTTAGCTGCGGGCGGCTTGACGCGCTATCTTTTTAAGAGTCCGCAACAAGCCGTCTTAGTATTGCCTGCATTTTCCTTACCTGATACTGCCTCAGTTACTCGGGATAGTGCGGAGTGGCAGGGCACGGTAAGGCTGATTAATTTTTGGGCTACGTGGTGTCCGCCCTGTAAAAAAGAACTCCCTTTGTTAATGGCGCTGCACAACACTTATGCAGCCAATGGCTTAGTAGTGCTAGGTATAGCGTTAGATGACTCGGTCTCAGTGATGAATTTTTTAGCCTCAACCCCTATTAGCTATCCTCTCTTGCTAGGTGAGCAATCAGGCATAACACTCGCCCGGCAACTGGGAAATCGTGTGGATGTCATCCCTTTTACGGTTATTGTCGATAAACAAAATCATATTATTTATCAGCATCAGGGTGAACTAACAAAAAATGACGTGGTGTCAGTGCTTCAACCTTTGCTTGAAAAATAACAGCAAGGCTTAATGACCTGTGCTTGGGTCATTACTTTATCAATAACAAGGGCAGCAGGATTGCTGTTGCTGTTGTAGGATTAGTTTTTTAAAGTTTATATCGGTTATAATCGGTTAATATTTTCAGTGAAAGGACACATTTCTAAGGATGCATAAACGCGTTGCTCTTATAGCTTATTCACTTCGTTTTCCTGGTACGACTACGCAAAACTTATGGAATGATCTCATAGCCAAAAAAGATTTAGTGACGGAAGTCGATACTTCACGTTGGTCAAAAGATACTTTTTTACACCCCGACAAACGCCACCCTGGGACAAGTTATACCTTTGCCGCAGGCAGTCTTGGGGATATATCTGGATTTGACGCGGCATTTTTTGGCATTTCCCCTCGCGAAGCCGCACTGATCGATCCTCAACAGCGCATATTATTGGAATTGGCGTGGGAAACCTTTGAAAACGCGGGTATCGTGCCCTCGTCATTGCGTGGCAGTGATTGTGGCGTGTATGTAGGCATTTCAAATGTAGATTATGCGTATCGATTAGCAGACGATCTTGCTGCCGTTGATTCTGCCGCCGCCACCGGAATTATTTCCAGTATTGCTGCCAACAGAATCTCCTACGTCTTTGATTTGCATGGGCCAAGTATTTCCATGGATACCGCTTGCTCATCATCCTTGGTGGCATTTCATCAAGCCTGCATGGCTATTCGTTCGGGTGAAGTTTCACAGGCTCTGGCAGGTGGTATTAATCTTCATCTGCATCCTTATGGCTTTATTTCTTTTTCTAAAGCAACCATGCTGTCAAAAACTGGGCGTTGCCACGTTTTTGATGAAAGTGGGGACGGTTATGTACGTTCTGAGGGTGGTGGTTTGTTTTTTCTTAAGGATTATGAACAAGCACGTGACGAGGGCGATCAAATTTTGGCATTGGTGGCGGGCAGTGCCATCAATACGGACGGTTATAAAAGTGGTCTAACCATTCCCAATCATCACGCGCAAGCTGCATTAATGGAGCGCGTTTATCAACAGTCTGGCATTCATCCTGATGCTATCGATTATTTTGAAGCGCATGGCACAGGTACCGCCGTAGGTGATCCTATCGAAACCCAAGCCATTGGTGCGGCCTTAGGTAAAAAAAGACAGCGGCCATTGCTAATCGGCTCAATTAAAAGCAACCTAGGTCACTTAGAATCTGCCTCGGGGGTTGCTGGGTTGGCGAAGGCCTTGCACTGTATTCAGCAGCGCATTGTGCCTGCCACCATTGGCATCACTAACATTAATCCTGCGATTCATTGTGAGGAATGGAATCTTGCCGTGGTCACTGAGCATCAGCCATTAAAAGCCAGTGGCGAGTTAACAATTGGTATTAATTCATTTGGGTTTGGTGGCGCTAATGCCCATGTGATTTTGCAAAGTCATCAGCCGTCCTCCCTTACCCCTGCTGCATTAGCACCCGCACCGGCAATAACCGTCCCGTTGCGGGTCTCGATTAAAGATACCGAAAACTTATCTGCTTCGCTCACTGTGCTGGCTGAGTTTTTGTCGACCTTAGCTGAGGAACAGTTTTATGATGTGGCGTACAGTTCCATTTTTCATCGTGAACATCATCTCAATAATGCGTTAATTTTTAGTGCTTCGGCGGCCGACGCCTGCACGCAATTAACAAACATGGCGACGTTAACCGCTGCACAGCTTCGCGCGAACAGCTCAGAAAAATTTTATTTTGGCAATCGTATAGATCAAGCAAACGGACCGGTGTTTGTTTATTCAGGCAATGGCTGTCAATGGCACGAAATGGGCAAAGCCTTGTTTGCCCAATCAGCACTTTTCCGTAGCACCCTTAAAGACCTAGATCAGCTCTTTAGTGCTTATGCTGACTTTTCTTTAGTTGATGAATTAACAGGAGAAAACGGCAATCGTTACCGCTTAACTCAATACGCACAGCCAGCGTTGTTTGCCTTGCAAGTAGGTATTACTCAGGTTCTTAACGCGCACGGCATACATCCTGTTGCCGTAATCGGTCATAGTGTGGGTGAAGTGGCTGCGGCGTGGGCAGCGGGCGCCTTAAGCTTGGCCGACGCGGTGAAAGTTATTTTTTATCGAAGCTATCATCAAGCCAGCACCCAAGGACTGGGCGGCATGACTGCGGTGGCTATGTCAGCAGAAGACCTGCATGTGTTACTCGCCGAACTAGCCTTACCAGAAGTTTATCTGGCAGGCATTAACAGTGTGCGTGGCGTAACCTTGGCAGGAGCCGAAGCAGAGCTTAGTCGCGTGGAGCAGGTGTTCACTGCACGTAATATTAGTTTCAGACGCTTGGAGTTAGATTATCCCTTTCATAGCCCAGCCATGGATGCCTTGCAAGACGGAATTTGTCGAGATTTAAAAGACCTAACCGTTCAGCGTCCAAAGCTACCGATGTTTTCTACCGTCACGGGCGCTCAACTTGAGGAGCACGATGTAGATGCCCATTACTGGTGGCAAAATATTCGCCAACCTGTTCAGTTTAATGCTGCACTTTCAGCCCTGTTGGCAACAGGCATTAATGTTGCCATTGAAATAGGTGCGCACCCAGTTTTACAGCGTTATCTTAACGACAGCTTTAAAGCCGCCAATGTGCAAGGCTTAGTGTTGCCCACCTTAACAAAACAGCAGAGTGGCGCAGCAAGTCTTCAACGAACCATCGCTTTAACATTATTATCTGGTGCTTCTTCGTCTTATCAAGCTTGGTTTGCAACGCCTGGAAAATTTATCAGCTTACCTAATTATGTCTGGCAAAAAACGCCAGTCTGGCATCCTGTTACAGTTGAATCACACGGCTTATTGGCACGTAAATTATGCCATCCCTTGCTAGGCTATCCTTTGGCACAGCATCAGCATATTTGGGAAAATCAGCTTGATACTCAGCGCATTCCCTTTTTAGCTGATCATAATGTCGGGGGCGCTGTAGTTTTTCCTGGTGCTGGTTTTGTAGAGATTGCCTTAGCGGCAGCGCAGCAAATGTACCCTAGTTTATTTGTTGAAATAGAAGACTTAGACATTCGCTCCCCCTTACTGTTAAGCCATGAACACAGTAAAGTCATCCGTTTTACCGTGACCGCACACGATGGTCGTTTTACACTGCAAAGCCGTGAATTAGCCGCCTCTTCTGAATGGTTAGTCCATTGTGTGGGGCGGTTGTTAACGCATGCCAGTCATAGCACACTAAACGCACAAGAACCTTTGGACGTTGCGTCATATACGCCGTCATCCCGTGCTGTGCATTTTACTCGCGACACGCATCAACAACTGACTACGCATGTAGGCTTAGCCTATGGCGAAGCGTTTCAAGCCATTGAGCACGGCTGGTGCGATGCACAGCAGGCGGTCGGAATGCTGACCGCTCCTGAAAAAATTCAGACAAATTTTAGTGAGTTTAGCTTACACCCAGCCTTATTAGATTGTGCTTTCCAGCTTATCTTTCAGGTGCTTAAAGACCAGATACAGCACTATGAAGGGCTGGCATTTGTGCCAATCAGAGTCGGTGCTATTTATTTTTTCGCCACCTCGGCACCGCCCGTTTTTGCTAAAGCACGGTTATGCAATCGTGCGCCCCATTCACTTCATGCAGAATTTATTTTATACGATGCCCACGGTGCAGTGCTTGCCGTATTAAAAGAAGTAAGATTTCGCGCCGTTAGATTGCATCGTCCACACAGCCAATCCTTAACCTATCTGGATTATCATCTTACCGCGCGCCCCTTGCGCCAACTCAGCACCTTAATTGAATTATTACCGACCGCACTACTGCACGAGGCATTAACACAAGCACCGCAGCAAACCGAACGTTATCAGCAGGTTATTAAACCATTGCTTGATGAAATGAGCCTCATGCCAGTGCTCAACGCACTAGCTAGTGTCGCTGATGAACAAGGTTTTTTGGCGGAAAGTGTGCTTACGCATCTCTTTGAAGAGGCCGCGTCAAAGCGTAAAATTTTTCATTGCTTGATACATATCGCGACACACTATGGCTTGCTGTCTAGCGTGTCAGCAACGGCTTTACAGCCTGAACCAGGCTGGCAATTAACGCTCGATAAACGCCAAGCACCGCATGCACTCACCGCTATTTGGTCGTATTTAATTAACCACGATCCCGAGTTCTTTTTGCTCACCCACTGGATGGGTCGAATTGGTCTGCATTGTCCGGAATTATGGTGTGACGCATTACGTCATGACATACTAGGCATTACCCCAAATTTACCCGTGCAATTAAGTCATTTTGTGTTTGCTCATACGGTGAAAAAAAGTATCGCTGATGCGATGCTTAGCCAATATCAGTATATTACGCAAAATTTATTACCTGGCGAACGCTTTAAGCTTTTAGAGATTGCTGCTTATCAACCTGAGTTTGGCAGTGTGCTTTGTCCACAATTTGATTTTAAGTTAGGCGATTATAGCTTTGCGAGTCTTAATGAAAATGCCTTAAGTGCAGCACAGTCACTGCACGACCATTACCCGTTAATGACGCTCATTGATTTAACCGACGCAGCTGCTCTTAACCTGTTAAAGCAGCAGCCTGCAAGTTGTGCCATTGTCCATTTAGCGATGCTAAATATTGCCGAGTTACAGACTGTTTTAACGCAATTATCAACATGGCTGCTGCCCAATGCGCAAGTCCTTTTTATTGGACTGTATCCTAGTGCATGGTTAAGTGTTGTGCAGGCAAGCTTACCTGACATCTGGATTATGCAAGGCGACCATGTTCTTGGCTCAATGCAGCTCACGCCAGAGATGGTTAGCGAAAAACTACAGGCGTTAGCCTTTACTCAGGTGCTCACTCAGAATGTAGGGGCTAACACCAATACAGGCTGCTATGTGATTACCGCAACAACGCCAAACACGACTCCCACCTTGCAGGCGCTCAACAGTGCTGAAACGCTGGTACAACGCTGGCTAATTATTTATGGTGACGATGCAGCAGAACACCAGCTTGCTCACGCTCTTGCTGAGCAGTTGCAAGCACGACAACAGGAGGTGTTCAAGCTTGCCTTAACCGGCTCAGCTACGCAGCAGATTATTCAGCAGATCACTCACGCTGAAGACAAGGGGCACGCCTTTACTCACATTATTCATCTTGCCGGCTGGGCAAGCGAACGCCTCTCTTCTCAAGTTAGCCGCTGTGCCTTAACCGTTGATATCCTTAACGCCTTAGCACTTAGTCAAGGCACGACAACCCTGTGGTTGTTAACGCATCAGGTTGCGGCGATGTGGGCCGCCGATCAAACTCAGACGATTTTATTTAATGGCAAAATGAGCCATGATGCGGCTTTATGGGGGTTTGCACGAAGTGTATTAAATGAAACCATGCCAAACTATCGTGTGCGCTTAGTTGATATAGCTACTGAAGCACACACCCGTTCAGTTACATCAGCACTGCTTGATGAACTTGTTTATGAATTCATCAATGCAGACGCCGAACAAGAGGTCGTGTTTGATGTCATGGGTAAACGCTTTGTGCCACGCTTGCGGCAACGTGACAGCTTAATTGTTGCACAGCCCCTGGCGTTATTAGCACAACAACCTGTGCAATTAGGTTTTACGCTGCCTGGACAACTTAAAAATTTACTCTGGAGTCCTACCGTCAACGCATCCGTATTTGCAGATAACGCAATCGAAGTGGCGGTTAAGGCGACGGGCTTAAATTTTCGTGATGTCATGTACACCTTAGGATTGTTACCCGATGAAGCGGTAGAAAATGGCTTCGTTGGCGCAAGTTTAGGCTTAGAGTTTGCAGGCATTATTATCCGTAAAGGCGCAGCAGTCACAGAGTTTAATGTTGGTGATGCGGTGGTTGGCTTGGGGCCCGCTAGTTTTAGTAATGTTGTTGTCACGCAAGTCAATGCGGTGGCCTTACTGCCAAGCGCAATGAGTTTTGCCGCCGCTGCCACGATTCCAAGTGCTTTTTTTACCGTTATGTATGCATTCAAACAGCTTGCGCATTTAACTGCGGGTGAAAAAGTGTTAATTCATGGTGCGGCTGGCGGCGTTGGCATTGCCGCGATTCAATTGGCTCATTACTTTGGTGCAGAAGTTTATGCCACAGTTGGCGCTGAGGAAAAGCGTGATTTTTTAACGCTCATGGGCGTTAAGCATATCTATGATTCGCGTTCATTAAGCTTTGCTGAGGCTATTTTGGCTGATACCCAGCAACAAGGTGTTGATGTCATTTTAAATTCCTTATCTGGCGAAGCCATTAATCGTAATTTTCGTGTATTAAAGCCTTTTGGACGCTTTTTGGAATTAGGTAAACGTGATTTTTATGAAAATACTACCTTAGGCTTAAGACCTTTTCGTAATAACATCAGTTACTTTGGTATTGATGCAGATCAATTGATGCGTCTTCACCCAACGCTAACACAGCGCATTTTTGCAGACGTTATGGCGTTGTTTCATCAAGGTAAATTGCATCCTTTACCTTATACGCTTTTTGATGCTAATCATATTGTCGAGGCCTTTCGGTTTATGCAACAAGCCAAACACATTGGCAAAATTGTGATTACTTACGACAAGGGTATTTATCTACCCCCCCCGCCCGTCGCTAAAAAATCAAGCTTAAAGCTCTCACCTAAAGCCAGTTATTTAGTCACAGGGGGCTTAGGTGGCTTCGGTCTACGCACCGCAGATTGGTTGGTAGAAAAAGGTGCTAAGCATTTAATTTTACTCAGTCGACGTGGTGCTCAAACTGAAGAAGCACTGACCGCATTGGCAGGTTTTGCCAAGCAAGGTGTTCAAGTTACAGTCTGTGCTTGTGACATTACCGACAAATCTGCCTTGGCGGCATTACTAAGCGACTGTGCAATACGTCTCCCCCCCTTAAAAGGTATTTTTCATGCAGCGGCAGTCATTGAAGATGGCTGGGCACTCAATCTTACCGAGGCGCAGATTGAGCGCGTAATGCAGCCTAAAGTTTACGGAGCCCAGCATTTACATGACTTAACGGCGCATCTCAGTATAGATTATTTTGTTGTGTATTCATCAGTAACGACCTTATTTGGTAATCCTGGTCAAGCCCATTATGTTGCGGCAAATTTATGGCTGGATGCGTTGGTGGCGTATCGTCAACAACAAGGCTTAGCCGCCAGCTGTGTCGCTCTGGGAGCAATAGATGATGCAGGCTATTTAACGCGTAATGAAAAGGTAAAGGAGGCTTTGCAAAATAGATTAGGCGGACGTGCCTTGTCGTCTGCCACGGCATTAGCGATTGTTGAGCGACTCTTAACTGAGCCTGCAGCGCCTTATTCAGTAGGCGTAATGGAATTTGAATGGCGCGCCTTAGCTGCTTTTTTACCTGCGGCAGACTCACCAAAATTTAGAGAATTGGCATTGTACTCGCCCTATACCGAAGATACCGAAGAACAACGTGAAGATGTGCAGCGACTATTAAAAGAATTATCAGGCGAAGCCTTACATAATGCATTTGTTGATATGTTAAAAGAAGAGCTCAGCCGCGTGTTACTCATTAATAAAGATAAAATTGATGAGCATCTTTCCATGTACGCTATTGGCTTAGATTCACTCATGGCGTCTGAATTATTGATGGCCATTGAGGCCAGATTTGCTGTGCATATTCCCGTGATGTCGTTAAGTGAACTGTCCACTTTACATAAACTTGCTGAGTATTTGCTGAGCAAATTGCAAGGTCAACAAGACGGTGAACCAGACACCTCCACGGTCTCAAAAAATATCACACACTTATCAAAGCAACATGGGACATCCGTTACAAAAGAAGAATTACAAGCCTTGGTAAAATCTGTTGAGACAGAAAGTAATCGTAGGATTATTCACTAGCTATCAGATAAATTTAATCATCATGAATCAGTCAGAGACGTATATCCAAACCATCTTGGCACGTCAGAAAAATCAGCCTACCTCGGTGGCGGGCATTAATCCGTTAACTCAGGCACAGCAAGACGATTCCGATAACGCTTGTCGCTTCGATCAATTCGAAGGCTATCAACAATTGCAGATTATCGCCAAAGGGGGCGAGCAATTTGGTATTAGTAGCCCATTCTTTCGTGTCCATGAAGGCATTGCTGGTGCAACCACACGCATTGCAGGGTGTGAGTACATTAATTATGCTAGCTATAATTACTTAGCTTTATCAGGAGATGAGCGGGTCAGTTTGGCAGCAAAGCAGGCGATAGATCAGTATGGCACCTCGGTATCCGCCAGTCGTTTAGTTTCGGGCGAACGCCCATTGCATCGCCAGTTAGAAACCGCGCTTGCCGAACTATATGGCGTTGATGATGCGGTGGTTATGGTAAGCGGTCATGCCACGAATGTAACCACCATTGGCTATCTGTTTGGTCCCAACGATTTAATTTTATATGATGAATTTATTCATAACAGCAGCTTAATTGGTGCCCAATTATCAGGTGCTAAACGGGTAGCTTTTCCTCATAACGATTTTTCTGCCTTAGATGCGTTATTAACTGAGCAACGTTGTCATTATCAACGCGTACTTATCATCATTGAAGGGCTTTACAGCATGGATGGTGATTATCCTGATTTACCAGAATTTATTCGTGTCAAACAGCAGCATCGTGCTTTTTTAATGGTGGATGAAGCGCATTCCTTCGGTGTTATGGGCGACACTGGCTTAGGTATTCGTGAACATTTTGCTATTGACGGACGTGCCGTTGATATTTGGATGGGTACCTTAAGTAAATCATTGGCTGGTTGCGGTGGCTTTATCGCCGGTGAATCAGCGCTGATTGAGCATTTAAAATGTTTAGCTCCCGGCTTTTTATATAGCGTTGGCATGCCCGCACAGGTTGCCGCACCAGCTCTGGCTGCCTTAACGCTGTTGCAGCAAGAGCCTGAGCGAGTGCGCACTTTACAAGCACATTCCTCTTATTTTTTAAGCCAAGCTAAAGCGCTTGGTATTGATACCGGATTAAGCCAAGGCATTGCAATTATTGCTGCGATTACTGGTAGTTCAATCGGTGCCGCGCGTTTATCACAGGCTTTATTTGCCAAAGGCATTAATGTTCAGCCCATTTTGTACCCAGCCGTTGCAGAAAAAAGTGCACGTTTACGATTTTTTATTTCTTGTGAGCATAGCTTGCCACAAATTGATGCTACCTTACGCGCCTATTGCGATGCTGTGCAGATGCTTTAACAATAACGCCCAGTATAATTTCTTAATTTGTTTTATGATGATTCTGTTTAACTCTCCTCGAATTAGGAGTCTTTTTTGACGACTAACTCGCGTACTTTTTTATTGTTACAAGGTCCGTGTTCGCCTTTCTTTGCGGAATTAGCGACGCATTTACGTGCACAAGGACACCGTGTTTTTAAAGTAAACTTCACCAGTGGCGACTACCTTTATTGGCGGTCAAGCCAAGGCTTTCAGTATCGTGCAAGCCTAGCAGAATTACCTGCATTTCTTGAGCATCTTTGGCTTAGTTTAGGCATTACCGATCAAGTTTTATTTGGCGATTGCCGTCCCGTGCATCAACCTGCATTAACTTACGGGCAACAACTGGGTATTCGAAATTATGTCTTTGAAGAAGGCTATTTTCGACCGTTTTGGATTACCTTAGAACGCGAAGGCGTTAATAGTCATTCACGTCTTCCTAAAGAGGCGCAGTGGTACCGAGACGTGGGCGCTGCGTTACCTGATCCTGAGCCACCCCAGGCTTTTCAATCTCCCTTTAGTGTCCGCGCCACCCATGACGTTTTTTATAATGTGGCTAATTTAAGCAATGCCTTGTTTTTTAAATATTATCAAAGTCACGCGCCCGTTCCTGCAATGCTTGAATATGCAGGCTATCTACAACGTTTTGCGATAAATGCCTTGGTAAAAAAACAAGATAAACAGCGTTTAACCGATTTAATCAGTAATAAAACCAGCTTTTATTTTTTACCACTACAATTAAGCAGCGACACTCAAATCACGCAACATTCTCACTACCGCAGCATGATTGAGGTGCTTGATGAAGTGATGGCTTCTTTTAGTTGTCACGCTGCAACGCATGCTTGGCTAGTCATAAAAATTCATCCCTTAGATGCTGGCTTAATCAATTACGACAAAGTGATTAAAGACTTAGCCCTACGCTATGCTATTACTGAGCGCGTCATGTATTTGCAGGTAGCTGATTTACGAAAACTTTTAGCAAGAGCCGCTGGCACCGTTACGGTAAATAGTACCGTAGGTGGTTTAGCCTTAAGTTATCAGTGCCCAACCATGACGCTGGCTGACCCTATTTACAATTTACCGGGCCTTACTTTCCAAGGAAAATTAGACGATTTCTGGCACCTTGCTGAACCCCCTGACGCGTTATTGTTTAAGCTATACAGTAAGACAATTATTCATACCACTCAAATTAATGGTGGTTTTTATTGTCATGACGGCATTCGCTTAGCGATTAAGCATTCAGAACGTTTTTTTGCGCTCGATCGCTCGCCGCTAGAGGCCTTATTATGACCGTCCAGATACCCAAAACAATCTTAATTACTGGCGCAACGGGTGAATTAGGTCAAGCACTTGCCTTATATTATGCTGCGCCAGATGTTCATTTATTTTTACAGGGACGGCAGCAAGACAAACTAGAGCAGGTGGCAACGCGCTGCCGTTTACGCGAGGCTAAAGTCACCGTGGTTATTTTAGAATTAACCGATATTGTGGCATTACAGCAATGGGTTAACCATACCTTATCCCTAGATATTCCTGATTTAGTCATTGCTAATGCCGGCATAAATATTAATCATGGAACCGCTCAGCGCGGCGAACAATGGGCTGAGATAGACGCGTTACTCGATGTCAACATTAAAGCAACGTTTGCGTTGGTAAACGCCCTCGTGCCTTTGTTTCGTGCGCGTGGCCTAGGACAATTGGCATTAATTAGCTCCTTAGCCGCATATTATGGTCTACCCGTCACCCCAAGTTATTGTGCAAGTAAGGCCGCGATTAAAGTGTACGGTGAAGCAATGCGGGGATGGTTGGCCGATGAGGGGATACACATTAATGTGGTGATGCCTGGTTATATTGACTCCCCTATGGCAGAAGCTATGCCCGGACCCAAGCCCTTCATGATTACCGCAGAGGCGGCGGCACAGAAAATTGCGCATGGTTTAGCAAAAAATCATGCCAGAATTACGTTTCCGTTGCCATTAAACATTGGGACTTGGTGGTTAATGGTGTTACCGGCAAGTTGGTCACAGCTTATTTTAAAAAAATTACATTATGGTGGTTGAAATGAATGCATTATGGCTACTTCTGACACCGTTAGTGGTGGGACTGTTTGGGTCTTTTTTAATGGAGCTTACCCTTAAACCAGTGCCTGTTGTGTGTTATAAAAGACCGCGAATAAGCCTGCACTTACATGTTTACACGTGGTTGCTTGTGTTTGCTTTGGTGTTATTAGTTGTGCGTCGCCCGTGGTTTGCCGTGTTTATTTTATGGGCTTTTCAGTACTTAGTCGTGCTAGTTAATCAGGCCAAATACAGCAGTTTACGCGAACCTTTTTTGGTTCAGGACTTTGATTATTTTACTGACGCAATCAAGCACCCACGCTTGTATTTACCGTTTTTTGGGATAGGACGCACCGTTGCTGTAAGCCTAGGTTTTAGCACTGCGGTCGTGCTAGGCTTACGCTTGGAAAATGCCTTAGACCTGACGCTTTGGCTGACAACGCTTGGCGTATTATTGCCAGGAATGCTGATAGGACTGCTTTGGGCAAATCAGCGCTTGCCGGCCGTCAGCTTTTCTCCTGAAGCTGATTTAATCGCTTTAGGACAGTTTGGTTTTTTTTGGACATATTTCAGTGCCGAGCAGCGTACTGATATTGACGTGCATAATAGCGCATTTAACCCGCCTGCTATGTCCCAAAATACGACTATAGCGGCCAATATTGTTGTGGTGCAAAGTGAATCTTTTTTTGATCCAAGAAGCTTATCCACAGCGATTAACACCGACGTCTTAACCCATTTTGATGCCCTAAAAAAGCAAGCTTATGCACATGGACGTTTACGCGTACCAGCGTGGGGAGCCAATACAGTGCGCACAGAATGTGGTTTTTTAACAGGTTTAACAGCACAGCAATTAGGCATTCACCAATTTAATCCTTACCGTAGTTTGGCGAAAAATAGCCTTCCCAATCTAGTGTCTTATCTTAAACACTTAGGGTATCGGACGGCCTGCGTTCATCCTTATCCCAGCCATTTTTATTTACGGGATCAAGTCTACCCACGCTTGGGCTTTGATCACTTTCTTGATATTAAAGAATTTACCGAGCAACAAAAAGAGGGGCAATACATCGGCGATGCAGCGGTCACCGAAAAAGTCCTTGCGCTATTAGAAGCAAAAATAGCCCCTGAACAAGAGCGCACACCGTGGTTTATTTTTGTTATTACCATGGAAAATCATGGCCCCTTGCATCTTGAAAAAATAAGCACGGAACAGGCCGCTGAATTTTATACAGCCCCTCCTGAGACGGGCCTAGAGGAGTTAAGTGTATATTTACGGCATTTAAAAAATGCCGATAGCATGCTTAACTTACTGCAAAAAAGCTTGCAAACCCTAGCCGACACGGCTGATCAGCCTCGTGCGGGGCTGTTATGTTGGTATGGTGATCATGTGCCAATTATGGAGTCTGTGTATCAACAGCTCAGCGAACCAGATGGCTTAACGGATTACCTAATTTGGCAAACACGGTCGCAGCAAACCCAGTTGGCTTCTCTTACCGAGCAAACTATAGATATAAGCACATTAGCCACGACGCTACTTAAGGCGTCAATACCTAGCTAATGGCTGAGTTGTTTCGCCTCCACCTCATGAGAAAATTGTAATGAAAAGTCGTTGTATTGTTGTTTTTAGCTGGTTGTGCTGCGTAAATGTTCAGGATGCGTTGGCTACAGCCTATAATTTGCCACCCATCAAAGGTGATAACGTCATCACCCAATATAAAGATGACGTGCCCTTAACGCGTGCAGATCAAGATGAAACGCTGCTAGATGTGGCAAGACGTTTTTTATTGGGGCAAATGGAAATTGTCCGTTTAAATGCTGATGTCGATCGCTGGCATGTGAAAAAAGGCGAAGTTGTTCGTTTAGCGAATAAACGGATATTACCCGACACACCGCACGAAGGTATTACCCTGAATATCTCTGAATACCGCATGTACTATTATCCTGCTAATCAACCTGGGGTAGTCATGTCTTATGCCCATGGTGTGGGGCGACAAGATTGGAAAACTCCGCTAGGAAAAACCACTGTAGGCAAAAAAGTAAAAGATCCAGCCTGGCATCCGCCCGAATCCATTCGACGTGAACATGCTGCCAATGGCGATCCCTTACCTGAAATCGTCCCACCAGGGCCGCACAATCCCTTAGGTGCTCATGCACTGTATTTAAATTTGCCTGGTGAATACCGTATTCATGGTACCGACATTGATAAGATTTTTGGTATCGGTATGCAAATAACACATGGCTGTGTGCGCATGTATCCAGAAGATATTGAAGAGCTGTATCAAACAGTTAGCGTTGGCACGTCTGTTTATATAGTGAAGCAACCCATTAAAGTGGGCTGGCTGGATAATGTGTTATATATCGAAGCGCATCCAGATTTAGAAGGTGAGGAGATGTCAAAAGATGCACGCTATGCGATGGCATTAAGCTTAATAAAAAAAGCCATTGGTTCTTCTGAGACGTCAACTGAACCCTTGCCAGAGTTTGATCAAAAAGCGTTAAATGATGCCTTAACCAAATTAGATGGCGATCCTGCACCGATTTATGAGCGCTTGCCGCCCATTGATCAAGAAACAAATAATTTCCTGCCCGTGCTTGCCCCACCTACGCCACCCAAAGCAACGGTGCTTAAAGCTAAAGCAAAAAAAGCGAGCCCAAGTCTTGCCAGTCGCACACACAAAACCGCTAGCAAAGGGGATAAACCCTCCGTAAAAACCAAAGCAAACAAGGCTACGCAGAAAAAAATAACCACCGTTGCTTCGGTAAAAAAAACCACCTCAGAAGCAGCCAAAAAAGCCACATCAAAAGCTGCGACAAGCAAGCATGAAGGCTCACCTGGCGGGTATTTTCATGGTCAATAATCATGTGTTACGACAACTGCCGCATAAATCATCAGCAGCGCTGATGTCCTTACGCAGTCCTTTTTTACTTTTGCATAAATTAAGCACTTGAACGTTCAACATTCAACAATTTCAATCCTTGCGCCCGCACGATTGCACATGGGTTTTTTTGATTTAAGTGGCTCATTAGGGCGACATTTTGGCAGTATTGGTATTGCTTTAAATGAAATCAGTACCCAAATCCTTGTTACACCAGCCATGGCCTGCACGATTCGCGGCCCTTCTGCTGAACGTGCAAGACAGTGTTTACAGCAACTATGCACCGCGCTAAAGGTTTCAGATAAACTGGACATCACCATTGAGCAAGCTATTCCCGAGCATGTTGGCTTGGGTTCTGGCACTCAAATGTCCCTAGCTATAGGTTCGGCCTTGAATGCTATTTATGAGTTAGGCTTAACCGTGCGCGATATTGCCGCCATTACCGAACGTGGCTTGCGCTCTGGTATTGGCATTGGTATTTTTGAACAAGGCGGCCTAGTTGTGGACGGTGGACGAGGTGAAAAAACCATTACGCCGCCCTTACTGGTACACATGCCTATTCCTGCTGCTTGGTACTTTATTTTAGTCTTTGATCAACGCGGTCAAGGTCTGCATGGTCTGCAAGAAATTGAAGCTTTTCAACAACTGCCTGCATTTCCTCAGCAAGAAGCGGCGCGTTTGTGTTATTTATTATTAATGCAGGGCTTACCTGCGCTGGCAGAACAAAACCTTGCAGATTTTGGTGATGTTATTACGCAATTACAAAACTCAGTAGGTGGACATTTTGCAGCCGCACAAGGGGGCGTGTTTACCAGCAAAGAAGTCGCGTTGGCAATGCACTGGTTAAGTACTCAAGGCGCGGTCGCTATCGGTCAAACCTCATGGGGGCCAACGGGCTTTTGTTTGGTTCAAGGTCAACAGCGAGCAGAAGACTTAGTCACTGAGCTACCTAAGTATTTGGCAACACAATCATTAGTCGATGGCACTCAACTACGTTACCTCGTCGCCACGGCAAGAAATAGTGGTGGAAGCATTAGTTTCCGCTAATCAATAATGCACTCATAACCTCGCTAATCCACGACCTATGCACCGCGACTATCACCTAAGATGAATCAAAAAAAGCGTATAGAAATTTTTGCTACGCTTGCTGAGGCACATCCAAATCCAACCACAGAACTACGCTATACCTCAGTTTTTGAATTATTAATTGCCGTAGTGCTGTCTGCGCAAGCAACAGATAAAAGTGTCAACAAAGCGACTGCCTCGTTGTTTGCTCTCGCCAACACCCCACAAGCAATGCTGCAATTAAGTTTAGAAACCTTAAAAGAGCAGATTAAAACGATTGGCCTATACAACACAAAGGCTAAAAATATTCATTTATTATGTCAACAATTACTCGCGTTACACCAAGGCGAAGTACCCAACACCAGAGCAGGCTTAGAAGCCTTACCGGGTGTAGGTAGAAAAACAGCAAATGTGCTCTTAAATACCGCCTTTGGTTACCCAACAATTGCAGTGGATACGCATATTTTTAGAGTAGCTAATCGAACTAAATTAGCCGTAGGAAAACAAGTCTTGGCAGTGGAAAAGTTATTGGATAACACTACGCCTACACAGTATAAAAAAGATGCCCATCATTTATTAATTCTGCATGGTCGTTATACCTGTTTAGCGCGCTCGCCCAAGTGTGGACAGTGCATTATTAAAGACTTGTGTGAATATACTGATAAATTGCTGCCATCATGACGAATAAAACGTCTTTTTAGTGCCAATACCTTCGCCAAAATTTAAGCCACTCTTGCATGAATCCTACCGATTTCTGCGGCTTGGAAGATACGATCATCAATTAAAAACGTGTCATCATTTTTGCCCAGTGCATTAATAATG
>QYQN01000123.1 GCA_007280895.1 Methylococcaceae bacterium | reverse complement strand
CTAGTATTGCAAATACGCTATTGGGTTACGCGTTATTTTATTTATTTATTTTGGAAATAATTATGTCTACTGAGCTTACATATATCAGTGCGTTGCCAACGTCAACGCATCAATATTCTATACTATGGCTGCATGGATTGGGTGCAGATGGTCATGATTTTGAAGGAATTGTGCCTGACTTACACTTTTCTTGTGCAGATCAAACACATTTTATATTTCCGCATGCGCATGAGCAGGCGGTGACGATTAATGGTGGTGCCGTCATGCCTGCTTGGTATGATATTTTGGGCTTAGAGACAGATAGTCCAGTTGATTTTCAGGGCATCAATAAATCTCTGGTATTAGTTGAGCAACTTATTCAGCAGGAGTTAGATAAAGGCATTGCCGCAGAACATATTGTGTTAGCTGGGTTTTCGCAAGGCGGCGTCATGGCCTTGTACACGGGCTTAAGATACCCTAAACCTTTGGGGGGGAATTATCGCCTTATCAGCGTATTTGCCAGGCGTAGAAAACTTAAAAAACGAAGGCACTGCCGCCAATGCAGCGACGCCTATTTTTATGGGGCACGGTATTCTCGATGGCGTGGTGGCTATTGAATGGGCTAAAGCAGTGTATGACAGTTTAGATGCGTTGGGGTATACGGTAAGCTGGCATGACTACTTAATGGAGCATTCTGTATCAATGGAAGAAATTCAGCATATTGCGCAATTTTTAGACACCATTTGGGTGACTGAAGAGTCGTGAGTGGCGCGTAATCTTTCACTCATGACCTAACCAAAGACTGCTTCTGCACAAGCAAAGATTAAGGTCTGGAAGTCGTGTTGATTTATCCTGTGTTAGGCACGGAAGCCGAATTTAAAGAAAAAGACCAAAAATCTCTTAAAAATCACCAGCGTTTCATTATGCCCTTACGCATCCTAAAATAAAAATCTTCCATCACCTCAATAAATGAACTCTGTTTTTGCCAAAAGGCCGGAAAGTCCCCGCCTTTTTTAATCAACATCGCGGGTATGAGGGCGGCCTGGACGGGTTCTATGCGGTTGGGTAGCGGCTGTTGACCTTGCCAGAAATGTTTAATGTCGAGGGGTTGAGAAAGATCAATACTCATGGGGCGGGTGTAATAACTGTCGACAGAAACCAGTCCTTCCTCCGTGCTACTTTTAGCCTCGCTTAAGACCTTGCCCAAAGGCGATTTTGCCAATTCTTGTAGTAATTTTTCCGGTGCCAGTCCGCGCATTTCAAACAGTAAAAACGGATCTTGATCAAACGCCTCCGCTAGGCGATAACAAACACCGGCGATATGCTTGCACGGCACGGCATAATCGGGGCAATCGCAAGCCACGTTAAAATCTTTATAGTTGTTCGGCAATAAATGCATGCCCGTTTCAGCAAACACGGTTTCGATATTTTCGGGGATTTCGTTCAATAACAGTTTGGCGATAAAGCTCGCCCGTCGCGTGAGTTTTTCGATAATCGCTTGCCATTGTGCGGCGCTCAAATGCGTCATGTGTACACTGACTTGATAAGTCGGCTCTTTATACACGCCAAAATAGGGATTGATGTTGCCACGCATTTTGGCAGCAACCTTTCCCGCCTGTACTCGCCACTGCTTGATACGGTTGTCGGTGGAATAGGAACGCCCACGCTGCAAGCGTCCGCTGTCGGTAAATTCTTCTAGGGCGGCGATAAATTTTTGTCCCCACCAGGTTTTTGCGGCTTTGCCCATGTCAGTCTTCCATAATGCTTTGTTTATTAAGAGCAATAAGTTCTTTAAAGGCCTTATTGTCCAGTTTGGTCAGCCAGTTTTCGTCATTGCCGATGATACTGTCCGCCATTTTTTGTTTGTCCGTGATCATTTGGTCGATACGTTCTTCCAGCGTCCCTAACGTGATAAATTTATGCACAAAGACATTTTTTTGCTGGCCAATACGGAAGGCACGGTCAGTGGCTTGATTTTCGACAGCAGGATTCCACCAGCGGTCAAAATGAAAAACATGGTTGGCTCGCGTCAAAGTGATACCCACCCCGCCCGCTTTAAGCGACAGGATAAATACCGCAGGCTCGCTGTTCGGATCTTGGAAGTCAGTAATCATCTGTTCACGTTTGTTACGTTGTGTACCACCGTGTAGATAATAGGTTTTATGGTGTTTGTCGTGGCTCAGGTAACGGTTTAGATGCTCACCGATTTCAGTAAATTGGGTGAACACCAGGACGCTATCGCCTTGTGTCATAGCCTCTTCTAACATATCACCGATACGTTCTAACTTATGGGAACGCGCTGGTGTAAATGCGCTGCCATCTTGTAAAAATTGCATGGGATGGTTGCAGATTTGTTTCAGTTTCATCAAGGTGGACAGCATCAAGCCTTGGCGCTGTATGCCTTCGCTTTCTTCCAATTGTTTAATCACATCCTGCACCACCACTTCGTACAAAGAAGCTTGTTCCTTGCTGAGGTTGCAATAAATCTTATTGTCGATTTTATCCGGCAAATCTTTGATGATATTTTTGTCGGTTTTTAAACGCCGCAAAATAAATGGCTGGATCAGCCGTTTCAGTATCGCAGATTGGATGGGGTCATTGTCACGTTGCACGGGCAGTTCATAATTTTTGCGGAACTGCGCTTGTTTACCCAAATAGCCAGGGTTTAGGAAATTGAAAATCGACCATAAATCCATCAGGCGGTTTTCCACAGGCGTACCCGTTAAGGCCAGACGCGATACGGCGGGCAATTTTAAGATAGCTTTGGTTTGCGCGGCGAGGGGGTTTTTGATGTTTTGCGCTTCATCCAAGACAATCCGCCGCCAGTGTTGTGCTTCTAGCAGTTTATTGTCTTTACGAGCCAAGGTGTACGAGGTGATTAGCACATCGTGTTGACCACACTGTTCTGTAAAAGCGGTGATATTTTGTTCGCGGCGACTGCCGTGGTGAATCAATGCGGTCAACTGTGGCGCAAATTTTTCCAGTTCTTTTTGCCAATTGCCAATCACCGAGGTAGGGGCGATTAGCAACGTCGGGGCAGGCTTATCTTGCTCTTGTTCGCGCTCTAACAGCAATAAACTAAGGACCTGCATGGTTTTACCCAAGCCCATGTCATCTGCCAAACAGCCGTTCAGCCCTAAACGCTCCAGATAGAGTAACCAAGCCACGCCGCGTTTTTGATAATCGCGCAACTGGGCGTTGAGCGTTGCCGGATTATCGATCAACTCCAACTGGCTGCTGTCGGATAATTTTGCCAGCATTTGTGCCAAGCTGTCATGGATATCCAGCTCAAAACTGTCAGCTTCTTCCGCCAATTTTTTGAGTAAATCCTGCATAGCCCAAGTCGGTTCATCTTGAGGTTGCTGCATAAACGCCAGCATCTCTTGCATGGAATCACGATCCAATTGCATCCATTGACCACGGAAATACACCAACGGCGCTTTAGTCTCGACCAATTGTTGCCATTCTTCGGGGCTTAAGGTTTCATCACCTAGAGCCAGCTCGTACTGGTAGTCGGTTAGCGTGTTCATAGAAAAATAGCTCTTTGCCGACGCGGGTTTGGCGGAGCCTTTCCCAGTACGCAGTCGAATTTTAGCGCGGCGGCGACCTTTTGGGGTGAGCCAAGCCGGAATAATCACTTTAAATCCAGCATCCTCCAGTAGCCACGCGCTTTCTTGCAGAAATTCAAACGCCTCCTCCAAACTCAGTTGCACGCCATCCGGTTCGCTGCATTCCATGCCTTGCCAGAGTGTGGGATAAATGCGAGCGGCTTGCGCTAAATTGATCAAAATCTGTTGTTCAATCATTGCCCCGGAGGCTTGCTGCAATAAGTGGCAAAAATGGCTTTTATCTGTCCAAAAATCTGCTAAATCTATTTTTAACGACGGGTCGTGCTGTGACGTCAAAAAGAACACCAACGCCCATTGGTCAACGTGTTCGGCAGTTGCTTCCAGTAATTGCAAACCTAACTGCACGCTGTTGTGCAATGAGGTGCCTCGTAGTTTTTGTTGCCATTGCTGCCAAGCAGTAAATTCCTCAGGCCGTTGCGGGCAGGTCTTGAGAGCCCCCCTGCTTAGTTTATGAAATAGCATGGTTTCTAAAAAGTCATCGCGGACTTTTTTCACAAATACCTCAGGCATTTCTTCAGCGACTGCCGACACGATGTCGTCAATCAGCACTTCAGCAACATGTCGCAACAAGGATTCAGCTTGGTAGTGCTGGCTGCAAACCAGCGGCATAGAAGCCACTGCCCGTTGAATCAAGCTTTCATAGCCGCTAGATACGATTTGCCAACGTCGATATAAGCTGAGGTGCTTGCCCGATTTTTGGCTCAGCAACATGGGCAAGTAGTGGTCTTTAGCCAGAAATGGTTTCAAGGACTGGCTAAACCAGTACCAAAACAGAAAATCGTTACCCAGCCGGACATTATCCACTTGGTAACACGATAAGAAATGGATAGTGTTAAGGCTTTTAAGCGGATTTAGCAAAGGGTACGCGTAGACTTGCCATGTTTGCAACGTAAGCTCGCCCTCCTTATCGACAGTTTGCAACGCAGGTGATGGCAAGGGTTTGCCGGCGTAAGTCGGCAATAACAGTGACACCATTGTCCCCAAATTCGGCTGGATACCCGCTATCGCTAAGTCCTTTGCTAAATATGCCAGACAGGCTTTTTCATTTAAATGCTGAGGGTGTAGGTTATCGGCGACCTGCGTGCAAATTTCGTCGCTTTCAATCCATAGATAAAAAGTGCCAGATTGAATAACGTCTTTGGTTGCGTGTGGCAGCCAGAGGCTATGGAGGATGTTCATATAAGACAATAGATTAGGAGGTTTATTTTAAAAAAAGAGGAAATATTTTTGCAGAGAATAATGAAGCTAACAAAAAACTGCCCCTTAAAAAAGAGTTCCATAGCGTGATGAGAAACGATTTTAGAATGGTGTTTGCACTTTTCAACAGCCATTCTAATCATGGCAGGTTACAGTCGTCAAACTGACGTATCGCGATGTTTAATCGCTGTTACACTAGATTACGCAATTGTGAGAGGTGGGCTGAAGCAGGCTGGTGTTGTTGCGAAAGCGAATCAAAAATAAAATCCTCGTAGCGTCTTTTAAAGTCGTGGTCATTAAGAAATTTTCTATATATTTCTGTTTGCGTAAACAAATACTGCTGCATCACTTCATCTAGTTTTTTGTCGGACAAGTCTTTTGCATTTTCTCTATCAGAGGCGCTTATATTGTCTATAAGACGTTGATCCTTTTTCATACTATCAGGAATTTGCTGGGTTAATATTTCGTCTACTTTATCTTTATCCGTCCATTCTATATCACCAAAGCGCTGATTAAATGCAGCGAGGATATTTTCTAGCGTATCCACTTCTGGCTCGTTTATACCGCAGCCTACGCCAACGGGAATAGGGTAAAGAAAGCCCGTTTCATCAGCCAAGCTAATCTTATCGGTACTTTGTTTTGAGGGTCGATAACTGTCCATATCAACGGCGTCAATAATGCCTTGGGCAAGGTCTTCATCGTTCTCAATGATTAATTTGGGTAACAAATATTTTAAATACTGCCACAATTGTTCCCAATACACGTTATTGAAATCAAGTAACCTTGCCAAGTAACTGTAAACCCTTAAAAAAGACTTGGCTTTAGATTTAAAATCAATTTTTTCGTCTAGCGACAACTCGTTAAACAGTGCGGTTGACGCATCAATAATAGGGTCTAAAACTTCTCTTGCGGCATTGCTTGAGTATTTCGCAAAAAAATCCTTAACAATGTCTTCATCGTAAATTTCAAAGCCCGCTAATGCGTCAACCAAGTCATTAAGCTTATTCGGGTCAGTTTCTTCACTCAAATAAGTCGCCGTAAAATATGGATCGAAAGCTTCTTTTATTTCATCTGCCGTATTATAAAAATCCAGCACAAAGGTATCTTTTTTATACGGCTTAAACGCCCTATTCAAGCGTGAGAGCGTTTGCACCGTCTGAACGCCGCGCAATTTTTTATCCACATACATCGTATGCAAGAGCGGTTGGTCAAAACCTGTTGTAAGCGACTAGCGCTACCGCCTATCCTTAATTTTCATCCTGTGATTTAGCATCTACCGACGCAACAGCAAACGGCAGTAACTCATCAATACGACTATTAGGCCAGGT